>JBOGIN010000031.1:0-4347 GCA_050742275.1 Vicinamibacteraceae bacterium | reverse complement strand
GCCCTAAAGGGCCGCCCTACCGCAGAACGCAAAGGGTGGCGTAGGGCGGGGCTTTAGCCCCGCCGGGCCGACGTTTCGTCCGCCGCCGGGATGACCGCGATGAGCCAAGCGCAGGCACTGCCCTTCGATGATCCCGCCGGCGAAGTGCTCGGCGACGCCCTGCGACGTTTCGACTGGCACGGCGCACCCACGCGCGTCGAGACCGTCTCGATCGCCGCCGGTGACGGCCGCATCATCCACCTCGACGTGTTCCTCAACGAGTTCTGGACGGCGCGGCAGCGCGCGGCGCACAGCTTACACGAGGTGTCGTATCGCGCCTGTTTCAAGCCGCAGCTGCCGCGATTCTTCATCGAGCGCCTGACGCAGGCGGGCGATGCCGTGTACGACCCCTTCATGGGCCGCGGCACGACGCTCGTTGAAGCTGCGCTGATGGGCCGTCGAGCCTATGGATGCGACGTCAATCCTCTGAGCCGGGTGCTCTGCGAGCCGAGATTGGCCCCACCGATGCTCGCCGAGGTCGCGTACGCCCTTGCCGAGGTGGATTTCGAGGCCGTGGCGCCGGTTCCGGAGGAGCTGTTGGTCTTCTACCACCCCAACACGCTGCGGCAGATCTGTGCCTTGCGGCAGCATCTGCTGGCGAAGGAGGGCGCGGGGACGCTGACGCGCGCCGATCGCTTCGTCCGCATGGTGGCGGTGAATCGCCTCACTGGACACTCTCCAGGATTCTTCTCGGTCTACACGCTGCCCCCGAACCAGGCGGTCTCGCCGAGATCGCAGGCGAGGATCAACCAACGTCGAGGCCAGGTGCCTCCCGAGCGGGACGTCCGCCGGATTATCCTGCGCAAGAGCGCGCGGCTGCTTCGCGACTGCAGCGCCGAGGTCCACGCGTCGCTCCAGCGGACAGCGCCGCATCATCGCCTCGTCGTGGGCAGGGCGTCGGAAACGCCGGAGCTCGACGCGAGCTCCGTTGCGCTCGTCGTGACGTCGCCGCCGTTTCTCGACGTCGTCGACTACAAGACCGACAACTGGCTGCGCTGCTGGTTCTGCGGCATCGACACCTCGTCTGTCGCTGTCACGCTCTCGAGGCAGGTGGCGGCGTGGCAGCAGTTCGTGACCGGCGCGCTGCGGGAAGTCAGACGGGTGCTGCGTCCTGGAGGCCATGTCGCCTTCGAGGTCGGCGAGGTCAGAGGGGGAGCGGTGCGGCTCGAGGATGCGGTTGTTCCTGCCGGGATCGCGGCCGGCCTGGAGCCGGTGCTCCTGCTCATCAACGTGCAGCGGTTCACCAAGACCGCCAACTGTTGGGGGGTCACCAACAACAGCAAAGGCACCAACACTAACAGGATCGTCGTCTTCAGGAGGGGCTGGCGGGGCTAAAAGCCCCGTCCTACGTCCTCCGCATTTGCGGTAGGGCGGCTCTTTGGGGCCGCCGAGTCCCGGGCGAACCGAATCGTCCCTATGGCGGGTCGAAGAGCGCGCTGACCGATTCTCCGATATGGATACGGCGCATGGCTTCAGCGAGCGCTGAAGCGATCGACAGCACCTTCAGCTTGGGCCGCCGCTTCGATGCCGGAATCGGCACCGTGTTCGTGCAGACGATCTCGAGCACGTCGGGCTGATCGTGGATCCGATCGAGCGCATCCGCGGCAAAGAGGCCGTGCGTGCAGACGACGCGGATCGAGGCCGCCTTTTCCTCCCGCAAGCGGTCCAGCAGCTCGATCACCGTCGTCCCCTTCGCAATCTCATCGTCCAGCACGATCACATCGCGACCGGCCACGTCTCCGATGATGGAGGTGATGCTGACATGGTCGTCCGTGAATCGCTGCTTGGCGCCGGCGGCAACCGAGACATTCAGCAGCCGCGCGAACGCGGCCGCCTGCTTGGCGTTGCCGAGGTCCGGGGAGACCGCCACGGTACGTGACAGGTCGTAATGGCGGAAGTGGTCCGCCAGCTCGCGGAGCGCGTGGAGGTGATCGACGGGGATGCTGAAGAAGCCGTGCACCTGCGGTGCGTGCAGCGTCATCGTGAGGACACGGTTGGCGCCCGCGGTCACCAGGAGGTCGGCGACGAGGCGGCCGCCAATCGAGACGCGTGGCGCATCCTTCTTGTCGGAGCGTGCGTACGCATAATGCGGCATCACGGCCGTTGTGCGGCCGGCCGATGCCCCCCGCGCCGCGTCGAGCATCAGCAGGAGCTCGACGAGATGCTCTTGGACCGGCGGCACCAGCGGCTGGATCAGGAACACATCGCGGTCCCGGCAGTTGGCCTGGAGCTGCACCTCGAGGCAATCGTTGGCAAACCGCTGGATGCGCACCGGGAGCAGCGGGGTTCCGAGATGTGCGCAGATCTCGCTCGCCAGCTCCGGATGAGCGCTCCCGCTGAAGACCGCCAACTCTCGCACCGTGCCTCCTTCGTCCGTGAACCGGCTCGCCCAACGTACGGGTGGCCTGTGGCTCCGCGCACATTATTTGCTACTCTATCCAGCCATGCCAATGCGCCGATGCGGGAGGGGGCTCGCATGACGACCCTCGACTGGTTGATTATCCTCGCGTACTTCCTCGGGCTGGTCGCGCTCGCCTGGTGGGTCATCAGGAAGAACCGGGACACCGCGGACGACTACTTCCTCGCGGGCCGGAATCTGGGCTGGTTCGTCATTGGCGCGTCGATCTTTGCCTCGAACATCGGGTCGGAGCACGTCGTCGGCCTTGCCGGGTCTGGGGCGACGAGCGGCGTGGCGCTCGCCCACTACGAGCTGCACGCCTGGTGTCTGCTGGTGCTCGGATGGGTCTTCGTGCCGTTCTACATGCGATCGAAGGTCTTCACGATGCCGGAGTTCCTCGAGCGGCGATTTTCGCCCGCCTCGCGCTGGGTGCTGTCGCTCATCTCGCTCGTCGCGTACGTCATCACCAAGATCGCGGTCGGCATCTTCGCTGGCGGGGTCGTGTTTGGCACGCTCCTCCCCGACGTGCAACTCTCCATCGGCGGCATCGTCCTGAACAGCTTCTGGATTGGCTCGGTGCTGGTCGTCGTCCTGACGGGCGTCTACACGGTGCTCGGCGGGATGCGAGCGGTGGCGTACACCGAGGCGGTGCAGACGGTCGTCCTCGTGGTGGGCTCCGGGCTGCTCACGATCTACGGTCTCGCGGCGCTCGGCGGATGGGGCGAGCTGCGGGCGTCGCTCGAGCCCGACCTGTTCAACCTGTGGAAGCCGATGATCCCGGCCGGCATGGAGGGAACCTGGCTGCCGGTGAAGGAGCCGGGGCGCATCGCTTGGTACTTCAATACCGACTATCCATGGATGGGCATGCTCTTTTGCGCGCCAATCATCGGCTTGTGGTATTGGTGCACCGACCAGTACATCGTCCAGCGCACGCTTGGCGCGCCGGATCAGTCGTCCGCGCGTCGCGGCACGATCTTCGCGGCGTTTCTCAAGCTGTTGCCGGTCTTCATCTTCATCATTCCAGGCATGATTGCGCTGGCGCTTGCAAAGACTGGCCGCGCTGACCTGCTCGGAACGATGGTGGACGCCGAGGGACGCGTCATTCCAGAAGCGGCCCAGGGTGCGTTTCCGCTCATGGTCCAATCCGTGCTGCCGTCCGGGGTCCGCGGCCTGGTCGTCGCCGGCTTGCTGGCGGCGCTCATGAGCTCGCTCGCCGGCGTCTTCAACGCCTGCTCGACCCTCTTCACGATGGACTTCTATCGCAAGCTGCATCCAAGCGCATCGCAGCACCAACTGGTGTGGATTGGCCGCGTGGCCACGACGGTGATGGTGCTGGTGGGCTTGTTGTGGATTCCCGTGATTCAGGGCGCGCGGGGGCTCTACGAGTACCTCCAGGGCGTGCAGGGATATCTCGGACCGCCCATCTTCACCGTGTTCTTTCTCGGTGTGTTCATGAAGCGGCTCAATGGACAGGGGTGCCTTGCCGCGCTCGTGCTCGGGTTTCTCCTGGGCGTGTTTCGGCTCGCGGTCGACACACCGGTCAGCCTGGGGCTGTCGGGCTTCGAGAACGGCTATCCAGAAGGGTCGCTGCTCTGGATTGTCAACAACACGTACTTCCAGTATTACAGCCTCTTCATCTTCCTCGTCTCTGCCGCGACGATGATCATCGTGAGCTATGCGACGCCGGCGCCCGCCGAGGAACAGATTCGCGAGCTGACGTACGCCACCGTGAGCGACGCGCAGCGGCAAGAGACGCGCGCCAGTTGGGATCGCCGCGATGTGCTCGGCTCGGCGGCGGTGCTTCTGCTGATTCTGGCCGCGTATCTGTACTTCAACGGGTAGCTGGCGTCACGACCACGAAGGACACGAAGGGTTTCACCACGAAGAGCACGAAGGACACGAAGACAGGA
>JBOGIN010000030.1:0-1976 GCA_050742275.1 Vicinamibacteraceae bacterium | reverse complement strand
GTCATGTAGAGCATGCCCTCGACACCGTTGATGGCCTGCTCGAGCGGCTGCGTCACCGTCGTCTCGATCACCTCCGCGCTCGCACCCGTGTAGACCGCCGAGACCGAGACGACCGGCTGGGCGAGCTGCGGATATTGCGCGATAGGCATGGTCGGGATGGCTATCACGCCAAGGAGGACGAGGACGAACGAGCAGACGCTCGCGAGGATCGGCCGTCGGATGAAAGTGTCGACAAACATGGCGTTATGAGCCTGCGGCGATGGGGGCGCCGTCGAAAAGGGTCTGCACACCGGAGACGACGATGCGCTCGTTCGGCTTGAGGCCGTTCAGGACGGTGAAGTTGTTGCCGACGATCTCACCGACCTGTATGGGCCGTTGCCTGGCCACCATCTTCCCTTCCTGCGACTCGGCCACATAGATAAAGTGCTGGCTGCCCATGCGCGTGACGGCGAGGACAGGCACTGCCAGGCCTTCGGTGGTCCTCCAAACGATTCGGGCACGTACATACTGATTCGAACGGAGGGCGGTGGAGTCCGGCAGGCGTCCCTTGACGAGGATCGACTGCGTCAGATTGTCGACGCGCGGTGCTACGTACGACACCTTGCTCTTGGCGAGCTCTTTCCCAGCGCTGTCGACGATCGTGAGTGGTAAGCCTCGCTGCAGATCAGCCGCATACTCGACGGGCACCTGGACGTACACTTCGAGCGCCCCCTCCCCGTCGATTGTCGTCAGCTCCGTCTCCGATGTGACGTACATCCCGACCCGCACCGGGATGTCACCGACGACGCCTGCCGTGGGCGCGAGCACCTGAAAAAACTGAAGGTTCACGCGCTGTTCCTCGAGCTGCGCCTCGAGCGACTCGAGCTGTGCCTGCGCGGTCGCGTAGGTGTTCTGGAGCTGATCGAAGTCCTGCTGGCTGATGATCCCGCCGTCGAGCAGCGCCTTGCCGCGATCCCGCTCCTGCCGCGCCAGCTCGACATTTGCGCGCTGGGCTTCGATGGCCGCCTGCTGGCTCGAGACCGTCGCTTCCTGCCGCCGGGCGTCGATCTGCATCAGCGGCGTGCCCGGCTTCACCCGGTCGCCGGAGCTGGCGTGAATCCGCCTGATCCGCCCCGCGACATCAGGTCTGATTGACGTCGAGCGCAGCGACCGCAGAGTGGCGACGAACTCGCCACTCTCCTCCAGGGGGACTGGACGCACCTCCGCGAGCTTCACTCGAGCTGGCGGCATTTGGGGCGGCTGTGCCGACGAGGAACCGCCACCACAGGCGGCGAGCCCGCATGCCATAAGCACGAGCAGTGAAAAAAATACATGACGCCCGGCCGAGCGATGCGCCACCGTGGATCCGTTGTGTGCAATGAAAGAGGCCAACATGAATCTCCCGCGATACGGGAAAACAGACAACGCCTGAGTTTAACCCGAAAGAAGAGCCTGGAAACGGGGGGATGGCCGTGGCTATTTGTCGCAGCCGTTGGACGCCCCGGGGGCAGCCGTCGCGTTCGTTGAGAAAGACGCACCAAGCACTCCCGCGGTTCCGCCTCATCAGAGAATGAGCATCGCGTCGCCGTAGCTGTAGAATCGGAAGCCCTCGTCGACCGCTCGCCGATAGGCCGCCAGCGTCTGCTCGCGGCCCGCGAACGCACAGACCAGAAACAACAACGACGAGCGGGGCAAATGGAAGTTAGTGAGGAGGCCGCCGACTATCTGGAATGTAAATCCGGGGCTGATGAAGAGCGTCGTCTCGTCTCGAGTGGCCGCCACGCGGCCTTTTCCTCTTATTGCTGCGCTCTCGAGGGCACGCGTGGTCGTCGTCCCGACCGCGATGACGCGACGGCGCTCGTCCAAGGCGCGGTTGAGCGCGTGCGCGGCTGCCTCATCGATGAGATACGGCTCGGCATCGACCCGATGGTCCTCGACGGCTTCCGTCCGCACGGGCTTGAACGTGCCGTAGCCGACATGGAGCGTGATCGCCACGC
>JBOGIN010000029.1:0-12656 GCA_050742275.1 Vicinamibacteraceae bacterium | reverse complement strand
GCGTTGAGCACGCTGCGCTATGGCATCTCGGCGCCCCGGGGCCTGACGCTGCTCCTCGGCGACGCGGGCACCGGCAAGACAACGCTCGTGCGCGCGGCGCTCGCCGAGGAGTCGCGTCCGGAGAACCGGACCGTGCTCCTGAGCAACCCGACGCTCACGCGGGCGGAGTTCTACGAGTTCATCGCACGCGGGTTCGGGATGAGCGAGGGGGCCGCGCGCTCGAAGGCGCGGTTCCTCATCGAGTTTCAGCGAACGGTGCAAGAGCGGCACGCCACGGGCGGGCTGACCACGATGATCATCGACGAGGCGCAGAGCCTGCCGGACGAGCTCCTGGAGGAGGTCCGGCTGCTCGCCAACATCGAGACGTCGACGGTCAAGCTACTGAACCTGGTGCTGGTCGGCCAGCCGGAGCTGGCGGACCGGTTGAACCGGCCGTCACTGAGACAGCTCAAGCAGCGCATCACGCTGCGGTGGGAGCTTGCCCCGCTGGATCTGCGCGAGACGGCGGTCTACGTGGCGAGCCGCATCCGCGTGGCCGGCGGGAACGCGGGTGAAATCTTCACACGCGAGGCCGTCGCCAACATCTACGAGGCGTCGGGCGGCCTGCCGCGCATCATCAACGTGATTTGCGACAACGCGTTGCTGGGCGGGTTTGCCGCGCAGGTCAAGCCGATCGACCAAGAGATCGTGCGGGAGATCTGCCGCGACTTCGACCTCGGCGCGCCTGGGGCGTTCGACGATTCTGGCGCTTGGCGACGCAACCCCGCGGTTTCGGGGGGTGGCAACGGCCAGTCGCGTCGCACGGCGAGCGACGGCGCTCGGGCCGCCGCCAAGCCTTTGCCGTCCGATGGATCTCGGCCGGATCAGCCGGCCAACGTGGAGCCTCGGGTGCCCACGTTCGGCCAAGAAATGAAGAAGCGGAAGTTCTTCTTCTTTTAAGCACGCCAACACCCGTTTTGGTGATCGACATGAGCATGCACGATCGTTATCGCGTCACGCCCCTCGTGAGTGCCCTCACGGCGCTCCTCCTTTGTTCGAACATGGCAGCGGCACAGCAGTCGCCCACACCGCCGGCCGGTCAGACGACGCAGGGCGAGTCTCAGGCCAGCCCACCGCAAGAGAGTCAGGCTCCGGCGCGGCCGGAGCCTGGCAACGGAGACGAAGCGGCGGCGGCCAAGGCAACCGTGGCGCCACCGCCCGGGTACGTGATCGGATCCGAAGACGTTCTCGGCGTGGTGTTCTGGCGGGAAAAGGAGATGTCGGGCGACGTAACGGTTCGTCCGGACGGCATGATCACGTTGCCGCTCCTGCAGGACATCAAGGCAGAGGGGCTCACGCCGGACCAACTGCGCGCTCAGGTTCAGGAAGCAGCGGCCAAGTACATCCAAGACCCGAACGTCACCGTTGTCGTCCGGAAGATCAATAGCCGGAGAGTGTTCATCAACGGCGAGGTGGGCCGGCCTGGTGCGTATCCGTTGTCAACGCCGCTCACGGTGCTCCAGCTCGTTGCGATTGCGGGTGGTCTCTCCGAGTTCGCGGATGCCGAAGACATCAAGATCATGCGGCAGGACGGCGAGATCGTGGAGTTCAACTACAAGGACGTCTCGCGCGGCAAGAACATGGAGCAGAACATCCGCTTGAGGCCGGGGGACACGATCATAGTGCCTTGAGAGCAGCGGCCACTGACCATTACTCGAGATTCACGAAGTACCAAATGCATTTTTTCTGTCGTTTGCTGATCGCATTGAGCGTGCTGGCGGCGATTCCGGCGTCTGCTGCGGCGCAGATTCAGTTGCCAGAGCAGCGTGAGGTCTATGGCATCTACGGTGGTTATCCGCGGCCGACGGGCGAGCGGCTGCGGAACGAGCTCGACCTCACGGTCAGCGTGCTTGGCGGGTACGACGACAACGTCAGACCTGAGGGCGTTATCGCGGCTCCCGTGGACGTCCGGTTGCAGCGGAGCGGGTACAACGGTTCGGCGGACGCCGCGCTGCGGTACTGGCGGGGCCGTAGCGACAACTGGTTCTCTCTCCAGGGTCGGGGCCATATAAACGCCTATAGCGCCCTTGACATTGGCGCGAGCCCCGGAGGGGCGTTCAATGGCCAAGTGCACACGGCGGTCGGGCGCCGCGGAACACTCGACCTCTCGCAAGCCGTCTCCAATGACCCGTTCTTTACCTTCAGCTCTTTCAGCCCGCTCGAGCCCATCGTCGGCGAGGGTGGTACGCCGGATAACAACGCCGGCGAGCGCGGCCTGTTCGAGCGGCGTTCCTGGACTTCGAACTCCGATGTGCGGTGGGGGATGCAGCTCGGCCGGCGGGACTCTGTCAATGCGTCCTACGGCTTTACACGGCGACAGTTCACCGGCGACGAGCGCGGGAACAGCCGGGCGCACCAAATCGCTGCAAGCTATCAGCGTCGTTTCGGCCGCAGCGCCGGATTCCGCGCGAGCTATCAATTCGCGGACAGACACTTCTTCGACTATGAAGGACGTCAGAGGCCCGCGACCACGCACCAGATCGAGGCGGGGCCGGAGTTCGAGAAACGGCTCTCGCCCTCGCGAAGCATGTTCTTTTCCTTCGGCGCCGGGACGACACGTGTGGATACGCTCGCTCGACGCGTAGGGGGACCGCCCGACGAAGGGACACCGCCCGACGAGGGAACACCTCCCGACGAGGGGACACCTCCCGACGAGGGGACACCTCCCGACGAAAGGACACCTCTCACCTATTGGAGGCCATTCGGACAAGCCGCCTTTCGTATCGACATCGGGCGCAGTTGGGTGTTCGGGACGAACTATCGTCGCGGCATCGCAATCCTCGAAGGTGTGACGAGCGAACCCTATTTCACGGACACAGCCAATCTCACGCTCGGTGGCCAGCTCAGTCGTCACATGGATGTCTCGTTCGCGGGCGGATACTCAAATGGACAGCCTCGGCGAGGCGAGGGGCCCAAACGGCTGGAGACTTACACGGCCTCGGCCCAGGTGCGTTTCGCGCTGACTCGGAACACCGCCTTCGTCTCCCAATATTCGTACTACCAATACCGCTTTGCGGATCCAGTAGCTCCGGCGATTGGCTTTCCTCCCGTCTTCAGCCGGAATGCTGTGCGGGTTGGCGTTTCGTTGTGGCTCCCGCTGGTGGGTCACCCCCGAGGACTGCGCCAGTAGGACTGGTCAGGCCGGCGCATCAAGAGGAAACGGACGAACTTATGCTTCCTGGTCGTCAATACAGTCCCGAAGATCTGATCGCGATTGTGTGGCAGCGTCGCTGGCTGATCCTCGCTCCGGTGTTCGTCTGCACGTTCGTGGCACTGCTCTACTCTCGCTCGGAGCCAGACCTCTATCAGGCTCAGTCTCTCATTGCAGTGATTCCTCAGCGCATACCCGACAATTACGTGCAGTCGACCGTTACGGCGACCGTACAGGAGCGCCTGCGCACGTTGACGGAGCAGATTCTCAGCCGCACCCGGTTAGAGAAGATTATCCAGGAGTTCGGTCTGTACGGGACGCTCAAGGATGCAGCTCCGATGGAAGACGTTGTCGATTACATGCGCAGTGACGAAATCATCCAAGTCCAGGCCGTTGGTTCCAACAATCGACGTCAAGCCGGTGACACGTTCCACGTCCGTTTCACCTATCCCGATCCGCAGCTCGCCCAGCGCGTCACAGAGCGCCTTGCATCGCTGTACATCGAAGAGAACTCGCGAGAGCGTGAATCGCTGGCCGAATCGACTAATCAGTTCCTCGAGGCACAGCTCGCGGACGCGCGCGAACGCCTAGAGGCTCAAGAGAAGAAGCTCGAACAGTTTCGCGAGCAGCACGCCGGCAGACTTCCGAACCAAATGCAGTCGAACCTGCAGGCCATCAACGGCCTGCAAATCCAGTTGCAGTCAATGCTTCAGGCGATCGAGGGGCAACGTTCTCGCCGGCTGATGCTCCAGCAGCTCTATGGCGACACGGAGGCCGAAGCCACCACGACAACGACCGCCGAAGACGGTACGAGCGTAGCCCCGGAGGCGGATGCGACTGAAGCGACGACGGGTGCCAAAGAAGCAACAGGGCCGGGTGCGAGTGAAGCAACAGCGCCGGGTGCGAGTGAAGCAACGGAGCCGGGCGCGAGTGGAGCAACAGAGCCGCCTGCGACTGAAGTAGCGTTGCCGGACGATGAGTCGAAATCTTCCGCCGCGGTGGCCGACATTTTACCGGTCACCACACGTGGGCCCGCATCGCAACAGTTGACCGCGGCGAAAAATGCGCTCGCCCAGGCAGAGCTGCGCCTGAAGCCGGAGCACCCTGACATCCTCCGCCTGAAGCGTCTCATCGGCGAGCTCGAGCGCAAGGTGGCAGAGGAAGCCAAGAATCCGCCCGATCCCAATGCCCAACCGCTGACGCCTGAGGAGCAACGACGCCAGGACCAGTTGCGTCGGATGCAGGCGGAGATGGAATCGCTCGATCGCCAGATTGCCTTCAGGGAGTCCGAGGCAGAGGGAATTCGCGGAAAGATTGCAGACTACCAGGCTCGCCTCGAGGCAGTGCCCGGCCTGGAATCGGAATGGGTGCGGCTGACGCGCGACTACAACACGCTGCAGGACCAGTACAGATCCCTCCTCCAGAAGAGCGAGAGATCCAAGATTGCGATGAACCTGGAGCGGCGGCAGATCAGCGAGCAGTTTCGGATCATCGACGCGGCACGGCTCCCCACTCGGCCGGTGAGCCCGAACCGGCTTCAGATCAGCGTGGCCGGCCTCGCTGCGGGATTCCTCATCGGGTTTGGGCTGGTGGCTCTGTTCGAGTGGCGTGACTCGAGCTTCCGCACGGACGGCGACGTCGTCGGCGTCTTGGCGCTGCCGGTGCTCGCGGTCATCCCTCATGTCGCGACGCGTGTCGAGCGGATCCGCCATGCGCGCCGTCGGTTTTTAGTGACCTCGGCCACGATTGCCGTGTTTCTGGTTGCCGGGGGCACGTTCTGGTTCCTCGAGCTCTGGAAGTTCGTGAGTTAGCGGGAAGGAATTTACATGGGTCGTATCGATGAAGCACTTCGCCGCTCCGGCGGCGCGTCAGCCTTGGAACACGAGGGAGGGGAAGATCATCCGAACGCACCGGCTTCGCCGTGGGTGTTCACAACCGAAGAAGTCCCGAGGCGAGCACCGGACGAAGCGCCTGTACGGAGCCACGACGAAGGCGCCGTCAGAGGGCATACCGGAGGTGACGTCGAGGCACTTGACCCGAGCGGAGTTAACGACGCCCCTGCGCCGGAGGAGCCGCGCGGGAGCGTGTTGTCGCATGCAGCGCAGATTCGCCGCACGCGTCGACCAACGGCTGCGGCTGGAGATCTTGCGGTATTTCGCGGGTTCAATCCGGCCGTGCTCGATCGCCTGGTGGTCAACGACCACACGACCCCGGCACTGGCGGAGCAGTTTCGCAAGTTGGCGGCGACGCTCCACCACGCGCAGCTCTCGGATGGCATCAAGGTCATCATGGTGACGAGCGGCATGGCGTCGGACGGAAAGACGTTAACAGCCACCAATCTGGCACTGACTTTGAGCGAGTCGTATCGGCGTGACGTGCTGCTCGTCGATGCAGACCTGCGGCGGCCGTCGCTGCACGAGATCTTCCAGGTTCCCAATGTCTCTGGGCTCAACGAAGGGCTCCAGGCGGACAGCGACGAGAAGCTTTCGACGCTGCGGGTGACCGATACGCTCACACTGCTTCCAGCCGGTCGGCCGAATGCCGATCCCATGAGCTCGCTGACCTCTGGGCGCATGCGGAGCATCATCGAGGAGGCCGCGACGAGCTTCCATTGGGTGATTCTCGACACACCACCGGTCGGCCTCCTGGCAGATGCCAATCTCCTCGTTGACATGGTCGATGGGGCGCTGCTCGTCGTGCTCGCCGAGCGTACTCCCTACAAGGCGGTGAGCAAGGCCGTCGACACGGTTGGCCGCGATCGCATTCTGGGTGTGGTGCTCAACGGATCGACGACGCGGGAGCAAACGGAATACTACGAGCGCCGGTACAGCGCGTGAGCTTCGAGGTGGGCGACAACACCGCCCTTGAAGTCTCTACCTTTCTTTGTATGTACGCGCGGCCTTTCCGCCTTCGCGCTTCGCGCGTCGGCGCACCCGCCGTAGCCTTGGCGAAGGCGGGCAGGCCGCGCGACGACGGGCCCACAGGCCCCTCGCTACGATGACCGGTCGGGGTAACTGCCCTTACCGCGTATGCAGGCTTTATGTTATTGACGCGCTTAACCCGGCGGAGCACCGCGCTCTTTGTGGTCGAGCACCTGCTGATCGTTGTCTCCGTGCTTGCGGCAGCCATGATCAGGCTTGGTGTGCCGCCCGACTGGCCGGAGTTCCTCGGCCGTTACGGCTGGTCCGCCAGCGTGGTTGCCGGCGTGTTGCAGCTTTGCCTCTATTACTCCGACATGTACGACTGGCGAAGGCTGCGCGATCCGCGCGTCCGGCTCGTGGGTCTCGTTCAGTCCGTTGGCGCCGCCTGCATCATTCTCGCCCTTCTCTATTACTGGCTTCCAGTGCTGGTGATCGGCCGCGGCGTGTTCATCATCGCGACGTTCTTCATTTTGGTGCTCGTCGCAGGCTGGCGGTTCCTTTTCGAGCGGTTGTCGGCGTACCTGGGCCCGAGCGAGCGGTTGTTGATCCTGGGGACGAACCCGGCCGCTATCCAGCTCGCACGCGAGCTGTTTCACCGCCGCCACGAGCTGGGCGTCGAGATCGTTGGCTTCGTCGATCCCGATGCCACCCGCGTCGGTGCCCCGGTCCTGAACCCCGGGATCATCGGGACTCCTGGAGACATTCCAGACATCGTTCACGCGCGCGAGGTCGACCGCGTTGTCGTCAGCATGGCTGACGCGCGTGGCAAGCTTCGGATGAACGACCTGCTCGACATGAAGATGAAGCGCGGTGTGACGTTCGATTACCTGGCGACCGTCTACGAGCAGTACACGGGCAAGATCGCGCTCGAGAACCTCAGGCCGAGCTGGTTCGTGTTCTCGAGTGGGTTCAACCGGCGTCCCGTGGGCTTGATGTGCAAGCGTGGCATCGATGTCTGCGTGGCGCTATTCGGACTCATACTTGCAGCCCCGCTCCTCGCCCTGGTAGCCCTAGCGGTCAAGCTCAGCTCTCCGGGACCGGTCTTATACCGGCAGCAGCGGGTCGGACGTAACGGCACTCTCTTCACGCTGGTGAAGTTTCGCTCGATGCGTGCCGACGCTGAAGCGACGAGTGGCGCCGTCTGGGCGCAGCTCAACGATCCGCGTGTCACGCGGGCCGGCAGATTCCTGCGCGTGACGCGTCTCGACGAGCTGCCACAACTCTGGAACGTGCTGCGCGGCCAGATGAGCCTCGTTGGCCCTCGCCCGGAGCGACCTGAGTTCATCGACGAGCTGACGACGCGCATTCCATTTTACGGGCAGCGTCACGTCATTCGCCCGGGGCTCACCGGATGGGCACAGGTGCGCTACACCTACGGCGCGTCAGTTCAGGACGCGATGGAAAAGCTGCAATACGACCTGTTCTACGTCAAACACCTGTCCATGCCGCTGGATGCCTTCATCCTGTTTGCCACGCTGAAGACGGTGTTGCTGGGGCGAGGAACATAGAGATGACCGCCGCACGCCACGCCGAGGCAATCGTCAACGCCTTGACGGTCGACGTGGAAGACTACTTCCACGTGTCGGCACTCGCGTCGGCTGCCCCGCGGGACAGGTGGAGCTCGTTCGAGTCGCGGGTCGTGGCCAACACCGAGCGCCTGCTCATGGTCTTCGCCGAGCATGGCGTCACGGCAACGTTCTTCGTTCTCGGCTGGGTCGCCGATCGCCATCCGGCGCTCGTGCGGGAGATCGCAGCGGCTGGGCACGAGCTCGCCTCGCATAGCTACTGGCACCGACTCGTCTATGAGATGACGCCTGTCGAGTTTCGCGACGACCTGCGGCGCGCGCGGCAGGCGATCGAAGATGCCGCTGGTGTCGCGGTCTCTGGCTTCCGCGCACCAAGCTTTTCAATTACACAGCAGTCGCTCTGGGCGCTGGACACGCTCGTCGAAGAGGGCTACGCGTACGACACGAGCATCTTCCCCATTCGGCACGACCGCTACGGGATCCCGGACGCACCGCGTCACGTCCATACCTTGGCCCGCGCCGCCGGCAGCTTGGTCGAGCTCCCCCCCGCGACGCTGCGCCTCGGCCGGCTCAACGTGCCGATCGCCGGGGGTGGCTACTTGCGGTTCTGGCCCTATGCCTGGACGGCTGCCGGCATCCGCCGCATAAACGGCCACGAGCGCAGGCCCGTGTGTGTCTACCTCCACCCGTGGGAGGTCGATCCCGGCCAACCACGTCTGCCCGCTTCTCCGCTTTCCCGATACCGGCATTATCAGAATCTCGATCGTACCGAGACTCGCCTACGGCGCCTGCTCGATGAGTTCTCGTTCGCTTCGATTCGCACGATCCTTTCGAGCGGATCGCTTCCAACTGGACAAGACGCGGGATCCGCTGGTCGAAGTAACGGATGCCCTCCGCGCTTGACGACTCGGGAGCAGGCCGCAGTCTCGGCCGAGACATCACCTTCGCTGGAAGATGCAGGCCCTCGACCTGCGGCGCTGGCCGGCCCCGCGTCTCAGCCGCGTGGAGAGCGTTTCACATACATTGACGCACTTCGCGGCCTGGGAGCGTTCGGCGTCATGATGTTTCATTTCACGAGCCATCGACTCTTCGAATCGCCGGACGGCAACTGGCTCGGGGTCATACGAACCCTCACAGCCTATGGGGATCTCGGAGTGCCGGTGTTCTTCGTGATTTCAGGGTTCGTCATCGCGCACAGCGTTGGCCGAACGAAGGTCACAGCCGGCTACTTCGGCAACTTCGCACTGAGGCGCTCGATCCGACTGGATCCGCCTTTTTGGCTCGCGATTGCTTTCGCCACAGCACTGGCTTTGGTGAGCCGCCAGCTCATGGCTGGTTCAGCCGATGAAGTTCCAACAGTACCGAGGATCGCCGCTCACATCCTGTACATATATCCACTGCTCGGCTACAAGGCGATCGAGCCGGTCTTCTGGACGCTGGTCCACGAAGTGCAGTTCTACGCGCTCTACATCGTCATGTTTGGGTTGCTTCAGCGCTTCTCCGGAAAGACTGTTCCGCCGCCCATGCACCTCTTCATGACGCTTGCCGTGACCAGCTTCTTGTCGGCCTTGACGCTCGTTCAAATAGATGGACTGTGCTTCCATACGTGGTACATGTTCGCGCTCGGTATCACCGTCTATTACTGGCACACTTCGGCGATCCAGACCAAACACATGGCTCTGATCGTGGGACTCGTGCTGTTCGCGCTCGCCGTCGATCCGACGCGCTACAAGGTCGCCGCGCTCCTCACGGTTCTCAGCGTCGCGGCCGTGGCGGGGGCCGGAGGCCTCACACGCTTTCTGCGGAACAGGACTCTGCAATTCCTCGGTGCAATTTCTTACAGTCTCTATCTCCTGCACGGTGTCCTCGGCTGGCCCGTTCTGAGCGTTGGGGAGCGCATCTCCGGTGATGACAGGGTGATGGCGTTGGCCTGGCTGGCAGCCGCAATTGCTTTCAGCATCATGATGGCGACACTCATGCGCTGGTACGTCGAAGTGCCCAGCATCCATCTGGCCAAGAGGCTCAAGGTCAGGCCGCACAGTTAGAACGGCACAGATTGGATTTGTGGTTCCTATGGTCGCATACCACGACGAACTTCGGAGCTTCATTGTTGAGAACTTCCTCTTTGGACAGGAGGAGGGGCTGCTCTCGAGCGACGACTCGTTCATCGAGAACGGCATCATCGACTCCACCGGCGTCCTGGAGCTGGTCGGGTTTCTCGAGACGCGGTACGGCATCACAGTTGACGATGACGAGCTGGTTCCAGCCAACCTCGATACGCTCAATCGCCTGAGCGCGTTCGTTCGGCGCAAGCTCGATGGCGTTGGAGGACAGCTTGCAAGTTGAGGAGTTCCTCGAACACAGCGCTCAGCAGCTCCCCGACAAGACAGCCCTTGTCGTCGGGGACCGCCGCGTGAGCTATGCCGAGCTCGATCGCCTGGCGAACTGCGTTGCACACAGTCTCGTTCAGCAGGGCGTCCGCCGCGGCGATCGCGTCGCCATCTACCTGGAGAGCTCGGTCGAAGCGGTGGCATCGATCTTCGGCGCCCTCAAAGCGGGCGGCGTGTTCATGCCCATCAACTCGACGACCAAGGCGGACAAGCTGGCGTTCGTCTTGAACAACTCGCGCGCCGCCGCGGTCGTGACCGACGGCAAGCGATGCCAGGTGCTCGATGAGGCGAAAGGCCGCACGCCTCATCTCCGCGTAACGCTGGTGGCCGGATCGCAGCGGGTGGGGCCCGCTCATGCCATTGCGGTGAGCACGCTCGAGGACATCTGCAGTCACGACGAGTGGAGCAGCGCTCCGCCCCGGAAGCGTTCGATAGACATCGACCTCGCGGCGCTGATCTACACGTCTGGCTCGACCGGCAATCCCAAGGGCGTCATGCTCACGCACCTGAACATGGTCGCCGCCGCCACGTCCATCACGACGTATCTGGAGAACACCTCGGACGACATCGTCTTGAACGTCCTGCCGCTCTCGTTCGACTACGGCCTGTATCAAGTGCTGATGGCGTTCAAGGTGGGCGCCACCGTGGTGCTCGAGCGCTCGTTCGCCTATCCCCACGCGGTGCTCGACAGGTTGATCCACGAGCGCGTCACCGGGTTCCCGATCGTGCCGACGATCTCGGCCATCTTGTTGCAACTCGACTTGAGCGCGTACGACCTATCGTCGCTCCGGTATGTCACCAATACGGGCGCCGCGCTGCCCACCCACCACATCACGGAGCTGCGCCGACTGCTGCCGCGTGTAAGGCTCTACTCGATGTACGGCCTGACCGAGTGCAAGCGCGTTGCGTATCTGCCTCCGGAGGAGGTGGACGCTCGCCCCTCGTCTGTCGGCCAGGCCATGCCAAACGTCGAGGTCTACCTCGTCGACGAGCAGGGCAATCGTCTCGACGCCGGCGTCGGCGAGCTCGTCATTCGCGGCTCGAATGTGATGAAGGGCTACTGGGAGATGCCGGAGGAGACCGACCGCGTCCTCAAACCGGGTCCATTGCCCGGCGAACGCGTGCTCTATTCGGGAGATCTCTTTCGTATGGACGAGGAAGGCTACCTTTATTTCGTCGGCCGCAAGGACGAGATCATCAAAACGCGCGGAGAAAAGGTGAGCCCACGGGAAGTGGAGAACGCGCTGACGTCGCTCGATGGCATTGCCGAGGCGGCTGTCGTGGGCATACCGGACCCTGTGCTCGGACAGGCAATCAAGGCGGTCGTGACGTTGAAATCTGGGGCTGCCCTGACGGAACAGCAAATCATGCGGCACTGCGCTCAGCGCCTCGAGGATTTCATGGTGCCGCGGTCCGTCGAGATTCGAGAGGCGCTGCCGCAAACCAGCACTGGGAAGGTTGCAAAGAAGGCGCTCGCGGTATGAGGGTGAACGGTGTGAGCTGGCGTCTCGTCGCACCGAGCACACTCGTGCTGGCGGCGCTGCTCTATTGCTACTGGGACGTCTTGACAACGCTCGTCACGCTGTGGTCGGCGAACGACGCCTATTCGCATGGGTTCCTCATCCCCGTTATCAGCGTGGGTATCGTGTGGCAGAGTCGCTACAGACTGGCGCAGCTGCCACTCGAGGGGTCGCTCATCGCTGGCACGCTGGTGCTCGCCGCCGGGCTGGGCGCTCTTCTTCTCGGCCGCGCCATCGACATTGTCGGCATCCAACAGCTCTCGCTCTTGCCAAGCCTGGCTGGTGTTGTATTGCTGCTCGGTGGGCGCGAGGCGCTTCGGCTGCTGTGGTTTCCCATCGGCTACCTCGCGTTCATGATGCCCGTATGGGATGTGGTTACCGAGCGGCTGCACTATCCATTTCAGCACTTTTCAGCAGTCATTGGTGGGCATCTGCTCCAGGCCGTTGGCATTCCGGTTCTTCAGCTGGACACCTATCTTCAATTGCCGAATGTGACGCTGGAAGTGGCGCGCGTCTGCAGCGGCGTCAACTACCTCGTGGCGGTGGCGGCCGTCGGTGTGCCGCTCGCCTACCTGACGTTTCACGACTGGCTGCGTCGTGGTCTGCTCGTGGCGTTTGGGCTGGCTATTGCGATTCTCGCGAACCCTGTGCGGGTAGCGCTCATCGGCATTTTTTCACACTTCGGCCTGAGTGCAGACTTCCATGGGCCGGGGCATGTCTTTCAGGGGCTATTCGTGGCGGGTATTGGATACGTCGCGCTCTTGTGCGGCGTGACGGTGCTGAGGCAATGGTCCGGTTCTCCAGTCGTAGCGCAGGCCTTCAGGCCTACCAAGCCCGGTGCGTCCTCGCCGTCGGAACCAGGCAGGCCTCAAGGCCTGCGCTACGGCTACGATCAGCACCACGGCCTGGGTGCTGGAGTGGCGATCGCCTGCTTGCTCGCGGCGAGCGCGCTCGCGCCCTCGCCGGTCGACGCCAAGTCCGATACGGCGCCGTGGCTGGCAGGGCTACCGACACCCATCGGCGCCTGGCAACGCGTGGAAGCAGTCGGCGTCAATGAGCGCGCAGGAAACCCGTGGCGGATCTACCGCAATCCATTGGGACAACGGGTC
>JBOGIN010000028.1:0-2040 GCA_050742275.1 Vicinamibacteraceae bacterium | reverse complement strand
GACGAAGGAAGAGAGCAAGAAGTCGGTGCTCGATTACATCTTCCAACCGCAGCTCTATCCCGGCCTCTACGAGGATCTCTGTCACGTCGTCCGCATCAACTACTACCCGCCGCGCGGCGACAACAAGGAGGGATGGGACAACATCGACCTGTTCGGCTGGCTTGGTTACGACATGCAGCTCAAGGTCAACTTCCTGTGCCGAGACAGCATCCTGGCGGCTCCGATCGTGCTGGATCTGGCGCTCTTCCTCGACCTGGCACAACGAGCCGGGCTCGTCGGCACCCAGGAGTGGCTCTCGTTCTATTTCAAGAGCCCGATGCATGCGCCGACCGTGTATCCTGAGCACGATTTGTTCATTCAGCTCATGAAGCTGAAGAACACACTACGGTACTTGCGCGGCGAGGAGCTCATCACGCACCTCGGACGCGAGTATTACGACTGACGTGTCGAACAAACTACAGCCCGCGGTGCTTGCTGGGTTGACGATTGGCGTGCTCTCGGGGCTGCCGTTCGTCAACATGGTGAACGCCTGCTGCTGTCTGTGGGTGGTGGCCGGCGGCGTGCTCGCGGCGTACCTGCTTCAGCAGAACCAGCTCTCTCCGATCTCCTATGCCGATGGCGCACTGGTAGGCTTGCTCGCCGGCATCGTGGGGTTTCTCGTCTCCACCCTCCTCGGCGTCTTCGTGAGCCTGTTGCCGCCGCCGATTGGCGGCCCGTTTCACGAGCGCTTCGAGGAGATGATGCGTGAGATGCCGCCCGACGCGCGCGACATGGTCGAGCAGATCGGCATTGGTGCCCTGGGCGTCTTCTTCGCGTTCATTGGATTCTGTGTCACGGCGGTCATGGCCGCGGTCGGTGGCCTCATCGGCACGGCGATCTTCCAGAAGAAGCTGTCTCCCGGCGGAACGCAGGAGGGGCCGCCCGTGGTCCTCCCGCCCGGCATCCCACAGACGCCAGTGGAGCCACCGCCGCCGCCGCCGCCACCACCGATACCACCAGCACCGAGCGCATAGTCGCGTTCTACCGTGTAGGGGTCCCCAGCGCGGTAACGGCCGCGCCGGGGCGACGTTGAGGAGGGGGCATGAGACGTACGAAGCTGCAGCCGGGTCTCGTGGGTGGGCTCCTGATCGGCGTGCTCACCGCCGTCCCGTACGTCCAGGTGGCGAACTGCTGTGGGGTCTGGTTGGTGAGCGGTGGCCTCGTCGCGGCCTATCTCGCCGAGCGGCAGCGTCCCACACCGCTCTCTTTGACTGACGGCGCGGTGGTCGGAATGTTTGCCGGCGTGATCGGGTTCGCCACGAGCCTCGTATTGTCGATCCCGTTTGCCAGCGTTGGCGTGGTGACGCCGTCGCTCTCGCAACAGATCGCCGAGCTGGCGGATCGCCAACAGGCCGGCAATCAGGCCGCCATGATGGTGGTGCTCACGTTCGCGTTCTTCATCCTTTGTCTCGTCGTTCCCACGCTGGGCGGGATGCTCGGCGCGGCGCTGTTTCGCGAGGAGGCCCATCGGTGACCTGGGGCAGGAGCTGGATCCCTGCTGTGATCTTGCTCATGCTTTGGGCGGGCGCATGCAGCGAAGAGAACGAGACGCGCGAGGAGTCGTCGAGCCCCGCATCCGGGGCACCGGTTGCGACGCCGAAGGCCCTTGCGGAAGCGGTGGGCGACGAGCGCACGCTCAGAGTGCAGGTGATCGCGCTGAAGCGCGATTCCACCGCCACGGTTGCGCTGGAGCTCGCGCTGCTCAACACCTCCACCGAGCCGGGATCGATCGACTTGAGCCAGCGGTTTGCGTCGGCAGCCCCTGACCGGGGCACGCTCGCGGACGTCTATTTGGCGGAGGCCGGAGCGAACCAGGGCCGGAAGTTGTTCGTCCTACGAGATGGGCAGGAGCGCCCGGACACCTCGAGCGATCTGACGACGCTCGAGGCGGGCCAGCGGAGGGTCGTGCGGGCTCGATTTCCGGCGCCGCCGGAGGAGGTTCGCGAGCTCGAGGTGCACGTTCCCCTCGTGCCGGTGATGAAAGTGCCGATATCCTGAGGG
>JBOGIN010000027.1:0-5870 GCA_050742275.1 Vicinamibacteraceae bacterium | reverse complement strand
ATCCCGCCGGAAGCGCCGCGTGCCCGAGCGGCGCGCCGGCGCGGCGGCAACTCGAGGCTGCTCCAAGCGAGCCTCGCGGCCGAAATGCGTGGCCGGGCGGTAAGCAGCCTCGACGACCGCCGGGGCCACGAAACCGCCAAGAAGGAAGACGAAGGCCCTCGCGGCCCAGACGAATCCAGGTCTACCCATGAATCCACAACCTAAATTGTCAAGAATGTACCCTGCATGCCCGGGCTGGGAGCCAAGCGTTAGCAGAGTGCGGTAAGTTTACCACCTCAGCCGCACGGAATGCAAGCCCTCCCGTCATATACTCACCCGCTATGCGCTCCCGTCTTGCCCTGTTCCTCACGGTCGGCGCCGTTCTCTCCGGAGTGGCAGCTGCCACGGCAGGCCGTCCTGGCCCCGCGCCGACCGACCGCCCGAACATCGTCGTTGTCTTGGCAGACGACCTGGGCTACGCCGAGCTCGGCTCCTACGGACAGCGGCAAATCCGCACGCCCAGGCTCGATCGACTCGCAGCCGAGGGGATGCGCTTCACGCAGTTCTACGTGGGCAGCCCCGTCTGCGCTCCATCGCGTGCCGCGCTCTTGACCGGCTTACACAGCGGCCACGCGTACGTGCGCGGCAATTTCGAGCTCGGTGGCTTCAGAGACGACGAGGAGCGCGGCCAGCTCGCCCTGCTCCCTCAGACGCGCACGATGGCGCGCTGGCTTCAGCGGCAGGGGTACGCGACCGGCGCCGTTGGCAAGTGGGGGCTCGGCGGTCCCGGCTCGACCGGTCGGCCCCACCTGCAAGGCTTCGACTTGTTCTTTGGGTACCTCGATCAGAAGCAGGCGCACAACTACTATCCGACACACCTCTGGCGCAATGGCGAGCGGGTGCCGCTGGACAACGAGTACTTCTCGCCCCATCAACGCTTGAGGGGTGATCCGAACGATCCAGCGGCGTATACCTCGTTCCGTGGTCATGAGTATGCAATCGACCGCATGACCGCCGAAGCGCTCGTCTTCCTGCGCCAGCACCGGAGTCGTCCCTTCTTCCTCTACTTCGCGCCGACGGTTCCACATCTCGCGTTGCAGGTCCCCGAAGCCGCGCTCGCACAGTACGACGGGCGATTTCCAGAGACGCCGTATCGCGGCGACGAAGGCTACCTTCCGAACCGCACGCCGCGCGCCACCTACGCGGCGATGATCTCGCACCTCGACGCGCAGGTTGGGCGGATCCTCGACGAGCTACAGGCGCTCGGTCTGGCACGGAACACGTTGGTGCTGTTCTCGAGCGACAACGGCGCCTCCGCCAATATCGACCTCGAGTTCTTCCAGAGTGTGGGCGCTCTGCGCGGTCACAAGGGGACGCTGCACGAGGGCGGCATTCGGGTGCCGTTCATTGCCTCCTGGCCTGGCCGCATTCCGGCGGGGACCGTTTCGACGCACGTGGCGGCCACGTGGGATCTCTGGGCGACGTTCGCGGATCTCTTGGGGGTGCAAGCGCCGCCAAGCGACGGGCTCTCGCTGCTCCCGACGCTGCTGGGGCGGCCGAACGAGCAACGGGCGCACGACTTCCTCTATTGGGAGTTCGCCGCCGGTGGTGGGCAGCAGGCGGTGCGCATCGGACGGTGGAAGGGCGTACGCATGAATCTCAGGAAGAATCCGCAAGCGCGCCTCGAGCTCTACGACCTCGAGGCCACCCCCGACGAGGCGCGCGACCTTGCCTCCGAGCGTCCCGAGATCGTCGCGCGGATGACCGAGATCATGCGCTCCGCGCGCACCTCGTCGCCCGTGGAAGCCTTCAATGTGGCTACACCATAGGCGTCAGGCGCCTGATCTGTGTGCTACGCTTTAGCCTTCGATGGACCTTCGTCAGCTCGAGATCATCCGCGCGATTGCGGAGGCAGGCTCGTTTACGGCGGCGGGCGCGCAGTTGAACGTGTCGCAGTCGGCCATCAGCCGCCAGGTGCTGCTCCTGGAAGAGGAGCTGGGCGAGCCCGTGTTCCTGCGGGTGGGCCGGCGCATTCGCATCACGGCCGCCGGCGAATCGCTCCTGCAGCTCAGTCATCGTGTGTTCACGGACGTGCAGGACACGGTGGCAAGCATTACCGACACGCGCCGATCGTACACGGGCCCCCTCCGCCTGGCGGGCGGGATGACCGTCAGCCTCTATGTCTTCCCGCTCCTGCTCAGAGAGTTTCGGAAGCTGCATCCCGGCGCGGACGTGAAGATCGCCGCTGGCAGCACGGAGAAATGCACCGCAGCGCTCCGGGCAGGCACCACCGATCTTGCATTGCTCACACTGCCCATTCAGCACCCGGACCTGGTGACCGTGCCTGCCACGGAAGAGGAATTGCTCGTGGTGACCGGCGCGAATCATCCACTCTCCAGCAAGAAGCGAATCTCGCCACAGGATCTGCGCGGGGAATCGTTCGTGCTCTTCGAGCAGGGATCGAACACGCGCCGCGTCATCGACGAGTTCTTCACTCGCGCGCGAATCGATCCGCACGTGGTGACCGACACCGAGAACGTCGAGATCATCAAGGCCTGCGTCCGGGCCGGTCTTGGCATTACCATCATCTCTTACCAGTCGGTCGCCCGCGAGATGCAGAACGGGCAGTTCTTCTGTGCGCGCATCCACGGTCAGAAGCTGATTCGGAAGACCGGCTGGGTCTACGTGAGGTCGAGCCGCGTCCCGCGCGCCGTGCAAGAGGTGTTCGCGACCTTCGAGCGGATCCGGCCAAAGCTGCGGCTGTCGCCGGGCCCCACCAAGGAGCGCACCGGGTCCGCATCTGACGAATGACTTCTACGCATGGATTGAATGCATACATTCTATTTTCGTTGCTGAACCCGGCAGGCTATCATGGGCGATTATGCCGAGTGAACGTGTCATCAGCATCAGCATCACGGAAGCCGACTGGCGGGCCTTGTTGAGCGTTCAGCCCAAGCCGGTCGTCTGGATCAAGGAGCTCATTCAACAGCAGATCGCGCAGGCACGCCAGGAGTCGCAGCCGACCACTGCGCGATGAATCCCGAATCCTGAATCCCGAATCCAGAATCCTGTTTCCCCAACTCCTGATCCCTTGCCCCTGAACATCGGCCTGGTCGGCTTTGGAACCGTCGGCACCTCGGTCGCGCGGCTCATCACGTCGCGGCGCGACGACCTGCTCCGCGTGACGCATGTGTGCAACCGAAACGTCGCCAGAAAGCGCGTCGATTGGCTGCCGCCCGACGTGCGTTGGACCGAGCGCTTCGACGACCTCCTCGACTTCCCCGTCGACGTCGTCGTGGAGCTGATAGGCGGGATCGATCCAGCGGCCGCCTGGGTGGCGCGATCGCTCGAGGCCGGGAAGGCAGTGGTCACCGCCAACAAGCAGCTCATCGCCTCGCGCGGCGGAGAGCTGCTCGAGCTGGCGTGCCGACATCACACAGAGCTTGCCTTCGAAGCCGCCGTCGCTGGCGGCATTCCCGTGGTGCGTGGGTTGCGGGATGGCCTTGCCGGCGATCGCCTTCGTGGCATCGTCGGCATCCTGAACGGCACCTGCAACTTCATGCTCACGCGAATCGAGCACGGCGGTGTGAGTTATGCGGAGGCGCTCCGCGAAGCGCAGCACCGGGGCTACGCCGAGGCGGACCCCAAGGATGATGTCGACGGCTACGACGCCCGCGCGAAGCTGTGCATTCTCGCGCGCGTGGGGCTCGGCATCGACATCGAGCCGGCGCAGGTGCCCGCGTACTCCATCCGTCCGCTCGATCACATCGACTTCACCTACGCCAGCCGGTTGCAAGCCACCATCCGCCAGGTGTCGCGCGTTGCGCTGCGAGATGGCGCGGAGGAAAGCGTCGAGGCCAGCGTCGGCCCCCTCCTCGTCCCGCAATCCTCGCCGCTCGCTGCCATTCTCGGCAGCCGTAATATCGTCGTCACGACTGGCGATTACGGCGGCGAGACACTCTTTGCGGGTCACGGCGCGGGCGGGAATCCAACGGCGGTCGCGGTGGTGTCCGATCTAATCGCGCTGGCGCGGCACGGCGCGCAGCCGGTCAACGTGTGCCAGCGCGGAGCCAAGCGCCCGGAGGTGGTGAGCGACACCCAGTCGCCTCACTATCTGCGCCTGGTGGTAGACGATCGTCCCGGCATCATTGCAGACCTCGCGCGCGTGTTGGCGGCTCACGCCATCAATATCGACGCCGTCCTGCAGGAGCCCGGCAATCCGAAGAACGCGCTGCCCTTCGTCGTCACGTTGGAGCGTTGTCCGGAGTCGACGATGCGCCGCGCGGTGGAGGAGATCACGGCGCTCGACGTCAACGTCCAGCCGCCCGTCTGCCTGCCGATGTTGTAAGTGGAGAAGAACCTGGTACCCTTCTCGTTGGCCGTTCCCGCGTCGGCGGGCAATCTTGGCCCGGGCTTCGACGCGCTGGGGCTCGCGCTGTCACTTTACCTGCAGGTCGACGTCACCGACGTCGTGGACGACAACCACTCTACGCTCGCGTGCGACTTCGGCGAGCAGGTCCCGGGAGGCGAGAACTTAATCGCCCTGGCATATCGCCGGATGGCGGAGCGACATGGCGCCGGTCCGTCGCTCACGCTCACGGTGCGCTCGGAGATCCCCGTGAAGGCGGGGCTCGGCAGCAGCGCGGCGGCAATCGTGGCCGGTCTGCGACTCTATGAAGCCGCCACGAAGCCGCGTGCGGAGGAGGAACTGCTGACGACCGCCGCCGCGCTCGAAGGACATCCGGACAATACGTCTGCCGCGCTGCTCGGTGGCTTGACGGTGAGCTGCGTGGACGAACAGGGTCACGTCGCGGCCGTCGCGTCACGCTGGCCGGAGCACGTGCGCGTCGTGGTCGCAACCCCGGACACGACCCTCGAGACCAAGGCTGCCCGCGACGTGCTGCCGGCCGCGGTCTCGAGACCCGATGCGGTGTTCAACCTGCAGCGCGTCGCGCTGCTCCTCCAAGCCGTGCATACCGGACGTGTCGATCTGCTGCGCGTGGCGGTGCAGGACCGGCTGCACCAGCCGTTTCGCGCGCCGTTGGTGCCCGGCCTCTATGACGCACTTCGCCTCGAGCATCCGGCGTTGGTCGGCGTATTCTTGAGCGGAGCGGGGCCGTCGATCGCCGCGCTCGCCGCCGGCGAGTCCGGACCCGTGGTTCGGCTGTTCGAAGAGCTCTACGGCCGGATTGATGTTCCTTGCGTCGTCCGTGACCTGTCCGTTCACCAGCCAGGACGGTCCTCCGACACGATGTCAGCGATCCAGGAGCGGGTGATGGGTCAGCACCGCGACACACGCCGAGCGCCCAGGCCGCGTTGAATGGGACGCGTTGAATGGGCCCATTGATTGGGGGCTGTTGATTGGATCGCGTGCCAGTCGCTATGTCCACGCTTGTTGGTCTCGAGTGTCACCTCTGTCATACGCGCTTCCCTGCGGAGGCGCTGTTCGTGTGCGACCAATGCTTCGGCCCGCTGGAGCCGGTCTACGACTACGAGCGTGCACGAGCCACGTTGACGCAAGACACCATCGCGGCACGTCCGAAGAACCTCTGGCGCTATCGCGAGATCTTGCCGATCACCGGAGAGCCACAGACGGGCATCAACTCGGGCTTCACGCCGCTCGTCAAGGCGGAGCGCCTGGCGGCGCGTCTCGGTGTCCGCGAGCTCTACGTCAAGGACGACAGCGTGAATCACCCGACGCTCTCCTACAAGGATCGCGTCGTGTCGGTTGCCGCCACGCGCGCCAGGGAGCTCGGATTCTCGGTCTTCGGCTGTGCGTCGACGGGCAACCTCGCCAACTCCGTTTCAGCGCACGCTGCGCGGCTCGGATTGCGCTGCTACGTGTTCATTCCGGACGACCTCGAACCGGCCAAGGTGCTCGGCTCACAGGT
>JBOGIN010000026.1:0-2696 GCA_050742275.1 Vicinamibacteraceae bacterium | reverse complement strand
ACGACGCAGCTCATCGCCGCCGCATCGTACGATGTGGTGGCCCTCGCGATCGCGACAGGGTTGTCCGTATTCAAGCCCGGACGGTCCTTCCGCGCGCCACGGACCGCCGGCAACGCGACCGCCTGATGCTTCTATCGCGCCGCGTGCTTCGCGACGGGTCCGTGGCCTTCGCGCTCGACACGGAGCTCCCGGCGTCGGCTCACAGGTCACTCATCGCCGAGTTCCTGCTTCCATCGCGTGGGCCTGGACGTACTTCGTGCCGTACGGCTTCCTCTGGGGCCTCGACAACATGGCATTCGCTTCATCGTCGCCTTTGAAGCGCTCGCTCTGCGGATCCCAGGTGAGCTTGCGCCCGAGCTTCATGGCGATATGGGCGACGAGGCACGCGCTGCAGGACCGGTGCGCGACCTCTGCCGGGCTGATGGCCTGTTCCCGCTTCAGAATCGCCTCCACCCAGTTGGCGTGCTGCTCGGCACTCTCCTGCAGATGAATCTCGTTCGGCCCGATTTCAGACGTGAGGATCTTTGGATCGCTCGCCTGGAACGGACTGCTCTTGGCATCCGCGGCCCCCGGGTCGGACGCGGTCACCCCGACATCGCCTCGACTGACGAAGATCCATCCGTCACTGCCCTCGAACCGCACCCCGTTCGGGTTCTTGCCCGTGATGTGCATGGTCACGCCATCCGCATACGTGGCGACCACGTCGAAATCGCCGTGCACATCCCACAGCCCTGACCCCGAAGCGGGGAAGGTGGCGCTGGCCTCCACCTCGAGGGGGCCGGTCTCTTCCGCATTCATGCCCCAGTGGGCGATATCGATGTGATGAACGCCCCAGCCCGTAATCATGCCGGCGCCGAACTGCTCGCAGCGTAACCATCCCGGCCGCTCGCTGATATCGGTTCGCGAGTGGACCCGATCTTCCGTGTAGTACACCTCCGGGGTGGATCCAAGCCACATGTCGTAGTTCAGGTTTGGAGGGAGAGGCATCTTGTCCGTGTTTCCCCCGGAGGGATCTCCCGGCAGCCCGACCTCGACGTTCCGAAGCTTGCCGATCCGTCCATTCCGCACCAGCTCGCACGCCTTCTTGAACTGCGGCCACGGATCCCTCGAGCGCTGCTGGCTGCCCAGCTGAAATGCCACGCCCGCCTTCCGCACCGTATCGCTCATCATCCGGCCTTCTTCAATCGTCAGCGACGTCGGCTTCTGAAGATAGATATGCTTGCCGGCGAGGGCCGCCTCCATGGCCGGCTGCGCGTGCCAGTGATCAGGCGTGCTGATGATCACGGCATCCAAGCCCGTATCCGCGAGCATCTCCCGGTAATCGCCGTATGTCCTGACGTCTACGGGATTCGCCCGTCCTTTCTGGTCGGCGTACCATTTCTTGATCCAGGCCGCGCCCTGCTGCGCGCGCTTGCTATCCACGTCGCTCACGGCGACCAGCCGAACGGCATCGATTTTCAAGGTTTCCGGCAGATCATGCGTGCTGGCGATCCGGCCAAAGCCGATCTGGCCAATATTGATCGTGTTGCTTGGCGCAGCCTTTCCGAGGACGGACGCTGGGACAATCGTCGGGAAGGCTGCCCCTGACAGGAGGACCGCGGAGCCGGCAGCCGTATTCTTCAGAAAGAGTCTCCTCGAGAGCATTTCCAGTTTCTTTTTCATGGCAACTCCCACGCGCGCACGTAGCGACCGTCTACCTTCACGCCTGCCTCGCAGGCGCTGCCGCCGTGACATGTCGCTCCATGGTATCTCGATCCACCTGCCGGCTGTCTGTACCGCAGTAGTCGGAGCCCACGACACGAGGTGAGTTTGACGTCTTCCTCCGGCTGAGCCACAGCAATGGAGCTTCGTATGTCCGACGCCCTTCCGTTCCCTCCTCGTCCACGTCTCGATCAGTACGGGAAGCTCGCGCGAGATCTCCAGCACGCCTGCCGGTCAACTGAAACGGCGGCAGTCCGGGCGTGGGCCGCGCGCTGGGGCGCCGCCGAACAGGCGCGGAGCGACCCGCGAATGGCGAATGGTCGTGTGGTGGGGCACCCCGCTCGAAGCGCGCAGCGCGTTCGCCAGACTCGTCCGCGAAGGACGACTCACTCCCGCGGAACGAGCCGTCGCGATCCGGTTGCTAAGGCAGCTTCGTGTTGCCTGGAACGAGATCCTTCCAACCGAGAAGGTCCGGTCCCTTGCCGAGGATCTGCCGGACACACACAACGTTCTCGCTGCGGATGCCGCACAACTCGCTGCGGCGCTGGTGTGGTGCCGAGAACGGCGCAAGCGGCGACCAGTGGTCTGTTTCGACGAGCGCGTCAGGACGGCGGCGACAGCTCTTGGGTTCTCCGTCCGGCCCTGAAGACACTGCTGGGTGCACGCACGATCGTGAGCTGTCATGGCTTCCCCTTGATTCGCCCGTCGTGAACCGGCTCGGTGCTCTACAATCAGATCATTGCCGGCTTCGGATCGCACGGCCGTGGGAAATGCCATGTCGGAACTGCAGCACGCTCGACACCTCCTCGAGGAAGCAGAACAGGCCGCGACCGCTGGCGACCTTGCGTCCGCCGATACGCTGATGAGACGCGCGGCACGCATTCAGGAAGCTGAGTTGGGTGCGCGCCATCCGGACCTGGCCCACACGTTGAACAATCTCGCGATCGTCGCCGAGAGGAGCGGACGGGTACGCGACGCCGAGATCTTCTATCGCC
>JBOGIN010000025.1:0-9853 GCA_050742275.1 Vicinamibacteraceae bacterium | reverse complement strand
ACACGCGCGACAGTGGTGTCCCGCGCCGCAGGTTGTCGGTGGTCACTGTCCGCTGATCCCACGCTGGGTCGCCAGCCACGATCTCGACCACGCGCACGAGGCCGAAGTCTTTCAACGGATCGGAGGTGCGTTGGACCGAGTGGGTAGTCAGCTCCAGGAGCCCGTGGTCGGCGATCTGGCGCCCGGCGTACGCGCCGAGATCGAAACGCATGATGACGTACATCGTGCCGTTGACCGTGAGCAGGTGTTTCCTCTCCGTGCCATCCTGCACGTACCAGTTGTTTAGATTTACACCTGGGTTGTCGAGGTCGATGATGGCATCCTCGGCGACACGAACCTCCTGCTGCAAGCTGGCCAGGTCTGGAATCGGCGGATGATACGGCACCTGTGCACCCTGATCGGGCCGCGTGCGCGCGACGTCGACGACGTCGACTTTGAAATAGTCGACATCAACGCGGTAGGTCTCCGGACCCCAGTCGATGAGCGCGAGCTGGGCGAACACCGAGTCGCCGGTCTGTGCAGGGAAATCGCGCGTCGTCAGGCTCATCGTGTGCCAGCCGGTCGTGTCTGGGATATCGAACTCCATTAGGTGGCTGTGGAAGTCGCTTGTCCGCTGCGTGTTCGCATGGAGGTTGACGCGACGCGGCGCGTGGCTGACACGAATCCGCGCTTCAATTCGCAGCTCGGAGCCCGGCCGTTTCAGCAGCTCGAGGTTCATTTCATCTGACACCTTCCGCTTGATGACGGCCCACCAGATGCCGCGGCGGTCACGCGTGGCATCGACGAAGATGGATCCGTACCCATCGCCGCCTTGGCGGAATTCGACGGTCGCCTCTCCATCGCCTGTGAATGAGGCCCAGCCTTTGACACCTTCGGGATCAGTAGGGATGTCGGATGCGTCGAAAGTGTCGATGAACTGAGCTTCCGCAGCACGAATCGGTACCACAACGAACAGTAGTCCCATCAATAGGTGCGGCCAAACCCATCGAGTGCACCTCGAAACCGCTGAGGCGTTCGTCGTGGCCACTAAGCGTCCGCTCCGTTCGTCGTTGATGCCGCGTCGCTGGCGTGTTCCACGAGCGGTCGAAGTGCCGACAGGAGGCCGGGAATTTCTTGGGTCGCTGTCTTCCAAACGATGTCGGCGATCATATGGAGGATGCGTACGCGGTCATCCTCGCGCATATTGCACCTCGGCGGTCCGAAGGACCTCGTCGCGGAAGTACTGTGACAGGTCCTGCGGAGTTCGCAGATCGACGGTTCGACCGCCAAGGAGCCTGGAGAGCTCCGCCTCAATTTGGGCGAGGCCGATGAAGCCTGGCGCCCTGCCTGGTTCGAACTCGACCAAAAGGTCAACATCGCTCATGGGACCAGCCGTCCTCTTGCGGACCGAGCCAAAGAGGGACAGCCGGCGGATGCCGTGCCTCGAACAGAGCGCTTCGAGCGTCGTGCGATCGATATTTAGCCGCGCCTTCATGCCTCCTCCGTCTCAAAGATGGTGCGCTGCTCGTCGCCAGGGACCATCGACCAGGCGCTTCGGGTGGTCCCACCCCACCCAAAGGGGGCGAGGCCCGGTGACAGCGTCGCCGGTGCCCGCGTTCGGTTGCATAATCGTACTCGGGTAGCAATCAACCGCCCCGCCTCCAGGCGCCCGGAAGAGGCTCGGCAGGTCGGAACTGCGCCCTATACGCAATGGCATCGTACCGCCACACGATCTCTGAGAGCTCTTCGTGGCCTTCACGGTTCTCCGGACGGTGGAAGTACGGCCGCAGAACGCGCAGATCGAAGACGGTCCAATCGTCCGACGCTCGTTGCGCGTGGAGCAGCGCAAGATACGGCGCCTCGGTTCCTCCGTCAGCCCGATTCTCCTTTTCTACACCAGCGAACTCGCGGGCCATGACCTCCAAGTGAAACGAATCGCCGCCGCGCGCCGCGGCCAGTTCGGCAACATGATTGCCCAGGTCCAACTGATTGAACGGACTGTAGCCCCGTCCCATGTGAACGGCACCGAACGTCATCAAGATCTTGCCCATATGGGGCGCACCTGGCGTGCGCTGTCCGAGCTGTTGGTGGAGGTGTTGCTTCATCAGCTTCACGCGCTGGTGGTTGTTCTCGTATCGCTTGCCAACATGGGAGAGCTGATAGATGACGGCGCTTTCAGCGAGCTCGTCGATCATGCGCCCTGCCTCGGCATTACCGGGGAACGAGGCGCGCAAGCGACGGAAGTCTTCAGCCGTCTTCGACGTGAGCACCGCGTCACTCGGCAGCGCGTGGTCGCCGCTCCGCATCTCCAAGAAGCGCGTTATTGCCGCCGCTTCGGTCGCCTGCCAGGCGGCGACCTCGGCTCGCGCCGCGTCGGTGGCCGCCAGCTTGGCGAGGCGCTCGAGATGCATCCTCGGCGAACCGAGGAACTCCTGATCGAGTCCCCAGATTTCGAAGTCGGATCGAAGCGCCGCGACCAACATCTGGGCTTCATCGCGCCAGTCGAAGATAGGTACGGAGAAGGGCAGGCGTTTCACCAGCGACGCCACCGCCACGACACCTTCTGCTCGAGAGGCTAGCGCGGTGAGCCTCTCCGCGCTGATCGGGCCGACCTCGACGGCGAGGACACCATATCCGCGTGGGCCAAGCGCGTGCATCAGGGCGGTCGTGAGTTGCGGCGTCTCTCGGGTCCAGTGAGGCTCGCCCACGAGGAACATCTCTGCGGCCTCAGCCTCCGAGATCAATAACTCGCCTCCCGGACCTCCGAGGCGGCCATCCCTGACCGTCAGCGCCACACGATTCGCTGCGAGCAGCGACACGACAGGGTCTTCTGCTGGGGCACTTCCGGCTGCAAGTAGCCCAATTAAGGTCCACAAGAGGCCGCTCCTCGGCATTCTTCCCATGCGTCACTTCCTTCGGTTCTCGAGCGTGTCGGGGCTGGCCCGGCCTGTCGGCTTGTCGTTCTATGAGCTCGGGATATCAGGACGTCGGCATTCAAGAACCCCATAACTCTCATATCGCTGACCATCTTGCCATCGACGTTTCGTCGCGCGATCTAGGCAACGACAATGATCTGATCGAGGGCCAATAGTCATGACGCTCCCGCTCGCGGTGCATCATGCTTCAGAGCGGCATCGATTGTCGCCTTGACACTACGGAATCATGGACGTAGAGTGACGGCAATCTAAGAGACAGAACAAATTCTGCAAAGCAGAACGAAAGCCAACGGCGTATCCGATGGCGTGCCCCCGGACGTGAACATGAGTGCCGTCGTGGAGCGGACGACCGGCAGGAGGTTGCGTCGCGCCCGGCCGCTCGACAGAGAGCGGAGAGCGCTCGTGCCCCCTGCCATCATTACCGTGCCGCTGTCACTGTTTCTGTTCGTCCACGCTGCTGCCAGCGAGCGGGCGCCGCTCGTCGCGCGGGAAGATTGGCGCGAGACGCCGGCCGCACGGCCGGTGACGCAGGCACACGTCGCGCATCCAGATCTCGACCTCCTACGGCTTGGACCGGGCGCCGCCCGGATCAAGAAGAGCCATCACGATCAACCAGCCGATGACCCGTACTACATCTGGTCTGGTGAGGTCCTGGACACGTGGGCGGTCGCGCTACGACACCGATCCGGATTGGTCGATCTCAGTCGCGGCGGATCGATCCGGTGGCGCAGCCGGCAGAGCGGCTTTCGGAGCTTGCATCCGATCGTGCAGCTGGCGGACGGCGGTTGGCTGGTCAGCGACGAGGCGGAGCCTGCCTCGCCCGAGTGGCGCGTGCGAGCGTTCGACGTGGCCGACCTCACATGGCGAACACTCAACATCGCGACGGTCAGCGAAGGGCGGCCGGTCGAACATCAGTCGCTCGAGCGGATTGCTGCCGTCGGCTTCACAGACCTGATGCGCGGGGGTGGTACGCCCGCCAGTTCGCGCCTCGACTGGATCGAGATATACGGGTATCTGGTTCCTCAGTAACCGTGGCGGAATGCCCGCATCGGCGGGAGCCCCGAAACGCTTCTCCGCAGAATGCAGTGTAGAATCGGCTCCATTAGACCACAAACCAGGTGCAAAGGTGTGCGTGAGCGTGCGTTCCATGGCTTTCGCACGGGCGAGGCAGTGTGCCTGCCTCGGCTGGGAGAGGAGGGCGAGATGGGAAGGCCTTGGCGACTGCCCAAGGGGATCGTGCCCAAGGGGATCGTGCCCAAGGGATCGTGATTGTCTGCTGGTGCACGCTCCTCGCCAGCGCGCCGTCCCGTGTTTTGGGCCAGGTGACGACCGGCTCCATCTCCGGGACGGTGAAGGACGCATCCGGCGGCGTACTGCCCGGCGCGGCCGTGACGGCGATCAGTGTCGAGACGAACTTCTCGCGCAGCGAGGTCACGAACGAGCGCGGCCAGTATTCGTTGCAGTTCCTGCCTGTGGGCACCTATCGCCTGGAGGCCGTGCTGTCCGGATTCAACCCGTTCGTCCAGACCGGTGTGGTGATCGAGATCGGCCGCGCCGCGCGCGTGGATCCGGTGCTCACCGTGGGTGGCACCGTCGAGAATGTCGAGGTCCTCGCGGATGCCCCGTTGGTCGACACGGCGCACGTGGCGCTGGGCCGGACGGTCAACCAAACCGAGATCCTGAACCTTCCAATCGTCGACCGTGACGTCTACGCGCTGCTCGATCTGACGGCCGGCATCGATTCGTCGACCGCCAGCAATGCCTTCGGCATCCCCGGCCAGGAGACACTGGTCAACGGCTCGGCCAACTCGGGCGCCGGCTCGGTCAACTACAGCTTGGACGGCGGCGCCAATATGAGCGGCCTGCGCCAGACCGGCAACATCGTGCCGAACCCCGATGCGGTCCGTGAGTTCCGCGTGCAGACCAACAGCTACTCTGCCGAGCACGGGCGCTTCGGCGGGGCGGTCGTCGACGTCATCACGAAGTCCGGGACGAATGCGTTCAGCGGATCCGCCTTCCACTTCTTCCGCGACGACAGCCTGAACGCCAACCGCTGGACAATTGGCGAGGCCAACCTGCGGAAGGACCTCTTCGAGCGCGACAACTTCGGAGGCAGTCTCGGCGGGCCGATCTTCCAGAATCAGACGTTCTTCTTTGCCAGCTACAACGGTATCCGCCAGACAACGTCCGTCTACGAGGCAGGCGGGACGGTGCCCAGCGCGCTGGAGCGCCGGGGAGACTATTCGCAAAGCGTCGACGACGGCGCGCCGGTGACGATCACGGACCCGCTCACGGCGCAGCCCTTCCCGGGCAACCGCATCCCGGCGGACCGCTTCGACCCGGTCGCCGCGGCGATCATGAACGACTGGATCCCGCTGCCGAACCTGCTCGACAACGGCTACGAGGTCGAGGCGCCGATTCCGCTCGAGCGCGACGAGTTCAGCCTCAAGCTCGATCACAACCTGACCACGGCGCACCGCCTGAGCGGGAGCTACTTCCTCGCGAAGGGATCCGATCACGACCCGCTGAATGGTGATCTGATCTGGACGGACCGCATCTTCACGTGGGATCAGCACAACCTGAATGTCTCCGACACCTGGACCATCAGCGCGTCGACGGTGCACGAGCTGCACTTCACCTTCGTGCACAACGTCGGCGGCCGCGTGAACACGCCGCAAACCTCGCTGGCCGACTACGGCTCGCGGTTCGTCATGCAGGGCGCCCCCGCGCTTCCGCTGATCGATGTCTCCGGATACTTCCAGCTCGACACACCGATTGCGGGCACTCGCGCGGGCGGCAACACGTATCAGATCCGCGACGTGCTCAGTCTCGAGAAGGGGAAGCACGCCTTGCGCATGGGCGGGACGTTCTTCCGGGAGTCGCTCGCGCACTTCACGACGCTCGACAACTACGGCGAGTTCCAGTTCGACGGCGACTTCACCGGTGACGGCTTCGCCGACTTCCTGCTCGGCCTGCCGACGCGCATCGACCAGGACGCGCCGATCGACAAGTTCGACGACAGCACGTACCTGTCGGCGTTCGTGCAGGACGACTACCGCATTCACCCGCGGCTGACGCTGAACCTCGGCCTCCGCTATGACCTGCAGTTTCCGCTGTCCGATCCGCGGAACCGGAAGCTCACCTACGCACCCGGCTTCCAGTCGACGGTCGTGCCGCAGGCGCTTCCGGGCATGCTCTTCCCGGGCGACGAGGGGCCCGACGGCACGATCCCCGACACGATTGCCGATCCGGATTACAACAACCTCGCGCCTCGGCTCGGGTTCGCCTGGGACGTTGCCGGCGACGGACGCACCGCCGTGCGCGGCGCGTTCGGCGTGTTCTACGGCACCATCGGCGGCAACCAGTGGAACGTGACCGCCGACAACCAGCCGTTCGCCATTCGGCAGGACTGGCGGACGGGGACGCTCTCGGACCCCTACGCCGAGTTCGACACCCCGCCGTTCCCGTACGTCTACGATCCGAACAACATCCGCTTAGTCCTGCCGGCGAGCCTCGCCGGCATCGCCCCCGACTACGATCTGCCGTACACCTACCAGTTCAACGTCGCGGTGCAGCGGCAGCTCGCGTCGGATCTCAGCGCGACGATCGCGTATGTCGGTGTGCTGGAAGACCCGAGCACGAGCGTCGAATCCGGCAGCTTCGGCGAGATCGACGAGGCCGCGCCCATGCGCCGGATCCAGCTCGGTGCGCGCTTCAGCTTCTGAGACGGGCTGTCGCACGGGCCGCCGCCCCCCAACGCGTCATCGAGCAATGGACCGACCTGCCTTCGCGGAGAGCTGGACGTGTGGTTCGGCTCTCCGCCTCTTCGCCTGTAATTTCAGAGCCGGCGCGATTGCCGCGAAGGTAAACGGAAAGGAGGTGACTGGTGTGGAACCAACAGGAAGACCTCGAGCGGCGCCGCTTCATCAGTGGCGCGGGGATGGCTGCGGCCGCGTTGTTCGGCGCACCAGCGACAGGACGGGCCCAGCGGGCGACGAGGCGAGACACCTCCTCGTCGCCCGAACCACGCCTGGCGAACATGACGCTGGATGAGCTGCGGGACCGTTGTCGCCATGAGTTGTTCGACGTGTTGGTGCCGTTCTGGATCGGCATGGTGTCGACCATGCGCGCGGTGGGTTTCTGTGCGGGCTCGGCTACGATGGCTCGCTCCAGCAGGCCGACAAGTTCCATTGGTTCCAAGGTCGGGGGATCTGGGTCTTCAGCTATCTCTACAACCACTTTCGCCAGGAGCCACGCTATCTCGAGATCGCGCGCAAGGCGAAAGACCTCATGCTCGGTCACGGCCGGCAGACCGACGGTCGCTGGGCCGAGCTGTTTTCGCGCGAGGGCAAGATCCTGCAGCCGTTTCGCGGCGATATCGGCGGCCAGCTCTTTCTCGCAGAAGGCCTGCGAGAGTACGCCTGGGCGAGTGGTGACGATGAAGCGCGCGAGCTGGCGTTCGAGACCGTCTGGTCACTCGACGAGGTGCTCGTGGCGACCATAAAGGTGCTCGAGCGGCACGATGCTCCATGGGCGGCGCGCTATTTCACGCTCGCACATGAAGCGCTCGACACCTGGCACTCACGTCGCCGTGCGGGTCAGCCAGCCGGGTACCTGCTGTTCAGCGATCGGCGTCATTCACCCCAGGCGCACGTGACGCGGCAGGACAACTACCATCACCTACGCGCCCTGATGCTCTGCCTTCAGTCGATCGATCGTATCGCCGGACGCCCGAGGTCCTCTGGGCCGGCGGGACGGTGATTTCTTCTCGACATCACGTCCGGTTTGCATACAATAATACATGTAGAGTATGCAATCAGTCGCACGGTCCCGTGAAGGGCGGGCGCGTGGCTGATAAATCGGGTGCGCGCACGCGTGAGCCTCGACTGAGCCAGACCAGGGCCGGATCGCGTGGGCTGGAGCACACAAAGAGGAACGTGAGGTTGTGGCGATCTTGGCGGAGCGGCAGTGGGACGTTCGCCGACAGGGAAGGGCGGAGAAGATGCGGCGCGCCGCCGAGGCCCTGTCCGGGTCGCGCCAGGGCAAGATCTTCCCGCACGAGCGGACGGTCGCTTTGCTCGAGGCGCTTCTGAGCTCCGGAGATCGCGTCTGTCAGGAAGGTAACAACCAGAAGCAGGCGGATTTCCTCGCCAAGGCGCTCACCGAGGTCGATCCGCGCCGCATCAATCACTTGCACCTCGTCCAGTCGGTGGTCGCCCTGCCGGAGCACATCGAGGTCTTCGAGCGCGGCATCGCGACGCGCTTGGACTTCTGCTTCTGCGGCCCGCAGGCCGCGCGTCTCACGGCGCTGCTTCACGAGGGCCAGCTGTCGATCGGCGCCATCCACAACTATCTCGAGCTCTTCGGTCGCTACTTCCTCGACCTCACGCCCGACGTGAGCCTGATCTCGGCACACGCCGCCGATCGCCAGGGCAATCTGTACACGGGACCCAACACGGAGGACACGCCCGCCATCGTCGAAGCGACCGCGTTTCGGGGCGGCATCGTGGTCGTCCAGGTCAACGAGATCCTCGATCGGCTGCCGCGGGTCGACGTCCCGGCTGACTGGATCGACTTCATCGTCGAGAGCCCGCGCCCTCACCTCATCGAGCCGCTGTTCACCCGAGACCCCGCGCACATCTCTGAGATCCAGATCCTGATGGCTATGATGGCGATCAGGGGGATCTACGCGAGATACGGCGTCGAGCGCCTGAATCACGGGATTGGCTTCGACACGGCGGCCATCGAGCTGCTGCTGCCCACCTATGCCGAGAGCCTCGGCTTGAAAGGGCGCATCTGCCGGCGCTGGGCGCTCAACCCGCACCCGACGCTCATTCCGGCGATCGAGTCGGGCTTTGTCGAGACGGTGCATTCCTTCGGCTCGGAGCTCGGCATGGAGCGATACGTGGCGGCTCGGCCGGACGTGTTCTTCACGGGCGCCGACGGCTCCATGCGCTCGAATCGAGCCTTTTGCCAGATGGCAGGCCTGTACGCCTGCGACCTCTTCATCGGGTCGACGCTCCAAATCGACCTGGCGGGCAACAGCTCGACGGCGACCAAGGGGCGCATCACCGGCTTCGGCGGTGCGCCCAACATGGGCTCGGACGCACGTGGGAGGAGGCATCCCTCGGCCGCCTGGCTGAAGGCGGGCGAAGAGGCCCGCCGGGGCCGGGATCTCATGCCGCGCGGGCGGAAGCTGGTCGTCCAAATCGCGGAGAGCTTTCGCGAGCGCATGACTCCCACCTTCGTCGAGCGGCTCGACGCCTGGGATCTCTCGGACGCTGCCGGCTTGGATATTCCCCCGGTCATGATCTACGGCGAGGACGTGACGCACGTGTTGACGGAGGAAGGGATCGCGAACCTCCTCCTGTGCCGCGACGCCGTCGAGGTCGAGCAGGCCATCCGGGGTGTTGCTGGCTATACCGAGGTCGGCCGGAAGCGTGACAGGCGAATGGTCGAGAACCTTCGCGACCGGGGCGTCATCACGCGGCCCGAAGACCTCGGGATCGATCCGCGCCTCGCCACGAGGGACCAGCTGGCTGCCAGGTCGATCAAGGACCTCGTCAGATGGTCGGGCGGGCTGTATCGGCCACCGGCACGCTTTCGTCACTGGTGAATGGACCATGGAGCATCTGGAGTTTACGTTTCCGGGGAGACGGGCGCCCGCCGGGCGGAAGAGGGCCGTGCTCGTCGGTGTGGTGGGATCCGGCAACCTCGAGGTCCTGCTCGAGCTGACACCGCTCGGCGGCGCCTGCCGTGTTGTGGTCGACACCGCCGAGGCCGGCTTCGGTGAGACGTGGCAGGCCGTGCTCGAGAACTTCTCGCGCCGCCACGGTCTCGGCGACCTCCTGGTCTCCATCAACGATCTCGGCGCCACGCCGGCTGTCGTCGCGCTCAGGTTGGATCAGGCGGTGCACGAGCTCGAGGGGGGCGTGTCG
>JBOGIN010000024.1:0-4266 GCA_050742275.1 Vicinamibacteraceae bacterium | reverse complement strand
GGCCCTTCGCTACATGCCGCTGTGTTTGACGGACACCGAGTCCAGCGGTAATCTTGTCTAGACATATAGACAATCTACCAGCTCCATGGCCAAGCTCTCCGATCTCGCCGGCCGGTGCGTCGACCTCGCCATCGTTGGCGGCGGCATCATCGGCGCCGGCGTCGCGCGTGACGCCGCGATGCGCGGCATGCGCGTCGCGCTGTTCGAGCGGGCCGACTACGGTGGTGGGACGACGGCCGGCTCCACGCGTCTCATTCATGGTGGCCTCCGCTACCTCGAGCAGCTCGACCTCCGCCTGGTCCGGCTCGATCTTCGCGAGCGCGAGCTCCTGCTTCGAAACGCCCCGCACCTCGTCAAGCCGTTGCCGTTTCTGCTGCCCTTCTACAGCGAGCGGTGGTGGACGCGCCTCCGGCTCCGCGCCGGGATGCAGCTCTACGACGCCTTGAGCTTCGACAAGACCCTTCCTTCGCATCGCGTGCTGCGCGCCGAGCAGGTTGCCTCGCTGGAGCCGCACCTGACGCCCCGCGGGCTCCAAGGTGCGGCGCTGTACTACGACGCGCAGGCGGCGATGCCGGAGCGCCTCTGCCTCGAGAACATTCTCGACGCGAGCTCGCACAGCGCCGAGACCTTCAACTACGCCGAGGTCGTGGGAGGCCTGCGCCGTGGCGCGCGGGTCACCGGTCTTCGGGTGCGCGACGTCATCGACGGCGGTGAGGTCGACGTCCAAGCGCGCGTTGTCGTGAATGCGGCTGGACCATGGCTGGATCGTGTCGCCAAGCAACTCGAGCCCGCGACGCCTGACCGGCTGCGGACGACGCAAGGCATCCACGTTGCGGTGCCGCCGCTCACCACGCATGCCGTGGTCCTTCGATCGGCTGTCGATGCTCGCGTCGTCTTCGTGATTCCCTGGCTCGGCCAGAGCTGGATTGGCACGACGGATACCGACTACAGCCACGATCCGGCGCATGCTCACGCCACGGATGCCGACGTCGATTATCTGATGCGTTCCGTGCAGCCGTACGTCCCGGATCTGCGGACGCGCGACATCTTGTTCACGAACGCCGGCGTTCGTGCCCTCGCGCGTGCCGAGGGCGCCGCTTCGAGCCTTTCCCGTCTCCATCGCATTGTCGACGGCGACCGCACGGGCGCTCCTGGTCTCATCACGATTGTCGGGAGCAAGTTGACCGGCTACCGTGCCATCGCGGAGCAGGTGACCGATCTCGTCTGCAGCAAGCTTGGCGTTGCCAGGCACACCGAGACGGCCGACCGGCCGCTCCCTGGCGCCGTCGCGAGCGGGATCACCGTCGATCAGGGTGGTGGCGACGCTGCGCTCGTAGCGCATCTCGAAAGCATCTATGGGAAGCGGGCGGCGCGTGTGCTGCAGCTTGCCGTGATCGAACCGGCGCTCCGCGCGCCCCTCGCGCCCGGCTATCCCGATATTGGCGCGCAGGTCCTGTTCGCCGTTCGAGAAGAGCAGGCGCGTCGTCTATCCGACGTGCTGCTGCGCCGCACGCGTCTCGGATTCAGGGCTGATCAGGGGAATGGCGCAGTCGAGCGAGTCGCCCGCCTGATGGCGGGCGAGCTGGGATGGTCGGAGAAGCGTCGCCTCGACGAGACGCGGGCGTATCACGACGCCATCACGGCCACGCAGGCGTTCAGGCACCGCACGACGGGGCCTGGGCCGAGAGCGCCCGCTGACGGATCTTCCTCAACGGCTCTATAGTTACGGCATGGCGCAGTCGCTTGGTCGCACCGACCGCGATCTCCCGATCTACATTCGCATCGCCGATGCAATCCACCAGGAGATCGTGTCCGGGGCGCTCCAGCCGAATATGAAGCTCCCTTCCGAGCACGCGCTGATGGAGAAGTACGGCGTCGCGCGCGAGACCGTGCGGCGCGCCCTGGCACGGCTTCAAACGAGCGGCTTCATCTACGCCAAGCGCGCGGTCGGCAACTTCGTGTCGGAGCCGCTGGTCGACCAGGAGCTCGATCAACTCTTCAGCTTTTCGGAAGTAATGGCGCACCGCGGCATGAAAGCAGGTACGCGCCTGCTCGCCGCGGAGGTCCACGAGCTTTCCACCGTCGACTCACCGGTCCTCGCCGCACTGCATCTTCCCATCGGCGAGCGCGTGATCTATCTCCGACGCCTGCGTCTCGGAAACAAACAACCGCTGGTCATCGCGACGACGTTCCTGCCCGCGCGTTTGTTTCCCGGCTTCCTGGAGCAGGATCTCAAGCGCAAGCATGTCTACGACATCATGGAGCAGGTCTACGGGCGTCGTCCGGACGATGCCACGCAGACCTTCGAGGCGGTTACATTGGGGAGCGAGGATGCGAAGCAGCTCGGTGTGGCGCCAGGCTCGCCGGCGTTGCTCATCACGCGGATTGGCTACTCGAGGGGAACGCCGGTCGAGTACGCCACGGACTACTATCGCGGCGACCGCACGCGCTTCCGTGTGCGCCTCGGCCACATCGACTGAGGCGCACGTGATGTCCCTAGGCGCGGTGAAGCAGCTCCTCGACAATGGCTGCCCACTCATCCTCCAACGACGTGGTGGCTTCGGGATGCCCGGCGCGTCGATACCAGTAGCGGGCGTTGCCCAGGTCTCCTTCCTTACGGTGCAGGTAGGCGTGCACGTGGGCGGCGTCAGCAGACTCCTCGTCCTGAACCACTGCATGGGCGCGATCCCAGTCACCCTTGGCGTCGTGCCACAGGGCCCGCAAGGCCGCCGGCAGCGGAGCCGGTGGCGCCGTTTCCGAGAGCGTTCCGCGAAAGTCAGACAGGGTCATCGGGAAGGATTGTACCGGAAGACGGCAAGGCGAGGCGCCTGCCGTCCCGTAAATTTCCGGGCGTCCCGGCCCGTGGTCTAGAATCTCACGCACAACCTGAGGACTGCTGGAGATGCCCATGAATCGACGTCATTTCATCCAGAAGACGGCCGCTGTCGCATCGATTGCCAGCTATGGCGCGGCGACGCAGACGCAGGCTGCGGCCCAGTCGACGGCCAAACACCAGTTCAAGTTGAAGTACGCGCCTCATTTCGGGATGTTCGAGAATTCAGCGGGGGAGGACCCGCTCGATCAGCTCCGCTTCATGGCCGACCAGGGATTTACCGCCTTGGAGGACAACGGCATGATGCGGCGAACGCCCGAGCTCCAGCAGCAAATCGGCCAGACGCTTCAGAAGCTAGGGATGACGATGGGCGTCTTCGTCATCGATACGGGTGGCAACGACAACATGATGTTCACCACCGGTAAGCCGGAGAACCCTGGTCTCTTCGCGAAGGCCTGCGAGGCGGCCGTCGTCGTCGCTAAGCGTGTCGACGCGAAGTGGATGACTGTCGTTCCAGGCAACTTCGAGCGCGAGCTGCCGATCGGCATTCAGACCGGGCATGTCATCGACGTGCTGCGCGCCGGCGCCGACGTGCTTGCCAAGCACGATCTCACGATGGTCCTCGAGCCGCTCAGCGACACGCCGGATCTCTTTCTGCGCACGTCGGATCAGACCTACGAGATCTGCCGTGCGGTAAACAGCCCTGCCTGCAAGATTCTCTTCGACATCTACCACATGCAGCGGAACGAGGGGCACATCATCCCGCACATCGACTGGGCGTGGGAAGAGATCGGCTACTTCCAGATCGGCGACGTGCCCGGCCGCAAGGAGCCCACGACGGGCGAGATCAACTACAAGAACGTCTTCGCGCACATCCATCGCAAGATGCAGGAAGCCAATCGCGATTTCGTCTTTGGTATGGAGCATGGCAACGCGGTTCCGGGCGTCGAGGGCGAGCAGAAGCTGATTGATGCCTACGTCGAGGTCGACAGCTTCTAGCGGGCCGCGGCCTGCAGCCGCGCCCCCCGACGCTCACTTGTGAGCCCCGAAACTTGACCCACATGCGTCAAGTTTCCGGTTCTCAAGAGTTCTAGCGCTCTGCCGGCGGCGGTAGCATGGGGAGATGCTGAAGACGAAGCGCGTGTACGAGGCGCCTTCTCGGAGCGATGGTCTTCGTGTCCTGGTGGATCGGATCTGGCCTCGTGGGCTGAGCAAAGATGCGGCTCGGGTGGACGTCTGGTTGCGGGACCTCGCGCCATCCACGGCGCTCCGGCGCTGGTTCGGCCATGATCCAGTCCGCTGGATGGCGTTCAAGCGGCGGTACGAGCGCGAGATCACGGCCAACCGCGACGCCACCGAGCGCCTGCGGGAGCTCTTGGCCACGCACGCCACGGTCACCCTTCTGTTTGGCGCAGCAGATACCGAGCACAACC
>JBOGIN010000023.1:0-4585 GCA_050742275.1 Vicinamibacteraceae bacterium | reverse complement strand
GGTCGGCCCCATGCCAGCGCAAGTACGTCTCCTGCACCGCATCTTCTGCGTCAGCCATCGACCCAAGCATGCGGTAGGAGAGACCGAGCAGGCGCCGGCGGTACGGCTCGAAGCTCGCGGCCGGATTCGACATCGCACGCTCGGAGTTCACCGGACGTATCGTCCCAAATGTTTCACGTTCCCTCTCGATATCAGGCGGCGCGGCGGGATCGGGCTAGGGCCAGCCCTCCGAGAGCCGAGGCCATCAGCCCCAGCACCACCGCGCCGGCCGCACCGACCACTCCGTTGCCGCTGCCAGGACCACCGGTGGCGACAGCCAAAAGCAGCCCGCCAATGCCTACGGCGATTGGCCCCGCCACCAGGCCGACGATGGCTCCTGGTCGCCCCGAGGCAGTGCCGAAACGACTGGCGGGGCGGGCCAGAGCCAGCCCACCGCTCACCACGCCGACCAGGGCCAGCCCAGCGACCGTGGTCGCCCAGAGTCGCTGGGGAGTCAGGCCCTGAACCGTAGCGGCGGCCGGCTCGGAAACGCGCGCGGCCACCAATACGGCATGCACAAGTCCCCCGAACAGGGCGGCTGCAGCCAAGGCGGCGAGCGTAAGAGTCAAGGTTCGTTTCATAGATTCCCGCTCCTCTAGTCTCCAATGGTGGGACGGGATAGGCCTTCGGAATGTGACATCGCTGCCACCGCACGTTATTGCTCAGTTCTTCGGCCGCTGTGAAGAACGCTATACAGTCATGGGATGGCTCGCAAATCCAGCCCAAGAGTCGACGCAGCATCGAAAGTCATTCGGGCATCTCCGCGACAGCTGTACCACGCGTTTATTGATCCCGACGCCTTAGCCTCGTGGCTTCCACCGGAGGGCATGAACGCGCGGATCGAGCAGTACGATGCGCACAAAGGCGGAACGTATCGAATAGTGCTCTCCTACCAGTCGCCAAACCATTTGACGCCTGGCAAGACGTCTGACGATTCCGATGTCGTCCGCGGCCGATTTATGGAGTTGGTTCCGGACGAGCGCATCGTCCAGCTCGTTGAATTCGAATCGGACGATCCGGCCTTTGCCGGCGAGATGAAGATGACGTGGGCATTCACTGCTGTTCCCGCAGGGACGGAGGTCTCAATTCTGGCTGAGAATGTGCCGGGAGGCATACGCCAGGAGGATCACGAAGCCGGCTTTCGGTCTTCGCTAGAGAACCTCGCCCGCGTTCGTCGAAGGACGTTGATGCCGTTTCAGTGATCGGCGTGCCAGGCCGGAGTCCCTTGAGAGTAGTTGCCAAAATGAATCGTCGTAGAGAGACGAGACCTCCGCACCTTGCGGCGATGATCCCACTCTGTCCTGAGATCGACCGTCTCAGTGGCGGCCTGTTCTGCGGATTCATTCTCCGGAACAGCGATGTGGGTGCCGCCGCCCTACCTCGATGTGCTCCTGTTCAGAGCGGTGTGCGGGAATCACGTGCGCCATGTCATCGGCGCATGAGCGACCCAACGGAGTTGGGAAAGGTACGAGAGAAATGACCTTTGGGCTAGCCAGCTTACTCGGAGGCGAAAGCCAATGAGGACCATCGCCTGCTGGAAACGCCGTGACGGCCGGAAAGCGTGTACGACCGCGTGCGGCAAGGCCCGTGTGATATGGCGAAGGCTACACTGCTTGAACTCCAGGCCCCAGCGATGCACGCACATCCCTCGCAACCACGCTTGGCGAGGTCATCGACTCACGGCGGATTGTGTGGTTGCCGCCGGACCTCTCGGTCAGTGGGCGGACGTCAATGAGACGTCTCAAGGGGCCGAACGGAGCGCCTACGTCACGCTAGTACAGCTCATGCTCGAGAACATGGGATCGCCTACGGGGCGCGAGCCCTATGGCGACGGAGCCCTCGTAGTAGTCCGCGGTCGGGAAAGCCGGCCACATGGCGAAGGAGGGCAGGTGTCCACCGATCAACAGCACGATCGAGGTACGCGAGATGCGTAGCGCCGAGACGTGCCTGGCGATTATTCGGACTCGCGGCGAACGTGGTCTGCCGATCGACGACCTCTATCGGCAGCTGTTCAATCCGGAGTTCTACCTTCGGGCTTACGGGAAGATCTATCGCAACACTGGGGCGATGACACCAGGCTCGACACCGGAAACCGTGGATGCGATGTCGTTGACGAAGATTCAGAGCATCATCGATGCGCTGCGCTTCGAGCGGTATCGCTGGTCGCCTGTGCGGCGGACCTACATCCCCAAGAAATCAGGGAAGCTACGTCCGCTCGGCATGCCCACCTGGTCCAACAAGCTCCTGCAAGAGGTCTTGCGTGAGCTGTTGGAGGCGTACTACGAGCCGCAATTCAGCGACCGTTCACACGGATTCCGACCGGGTCGCGGTTGTCACACCGCGTTGCGAGAAATCTACTACAGCTGGAAGGGAACGACGTGGTTCATCGAAGGGGATATCCGCGGCTGTATCGACAATCTCGATCACGAGGTGCTCATGTCGATCCTCCGCGAACGTATCCTCGACCAGCGCTTCCTCAGGCTGATCGAGAACCTCCTCACGGCTGGATATTTGGAAGAGTGGCGGTACCACGCCACCCCGAGCGGCTCGCCGCAAGGGGGCATCGTGAGTCCCGTCCTCGCCACTATCTACCTTGACCGGTTGGACACGTTCGTCGAGTCAATGCTCCTTCCGACCCACAACCGAGGAAACGACCGCAAGGAGAATCTGACGTACAAAGCGCTCCTTGATCGCGCCAGATATTTGAGACGCACGGGACGCACGGAGGAGGGCCGCACGATGCGGCAGCAGGCCCAACAACTGCCTTCACGCATGCCCGACGACCCAGACTATCGACGCCTCAAGTACGTTCGATACGCAGACGACTTCCTCCTTGGTTACGTCGGAACCCGTCAGGAAGCCGAGACCATCAAACAGCAACTTGCCGACTTTCTCAAGAGCCAGCTTCGGCTGGAATTGTCGAACAACAAGACGCTGATCACGCACGCTCGATCAGCAGCAGCTCGATTTCTCGGTTATCACGTGACGGTGATGCAGGACAACCGGAAACACACCAAGGGCCAGCGCTCTATCAACGGAGTCATCAGCCTCCAGGTGCCCCGGGATGTCCTCCAGGCGAAATCGCAGCCATACCTGAAGTACGGCCTTCCCGCCGCTCGCCCTGAGCTGATGCGCCAGTCGGTCTTCGACATCATCACTCAGTACCAGAGCGTGTATCGGGGCGTCGTGAACTTCTATCGACTGGCGCACAACCTTCGCGACGTGGCCCGTCTTCACGGAATCATGCAGCACTCGCTCACGCGGACACTCGGCGCCAAGCTTCGCATCAGTGTCCCGGAGGTGTACCGGCGCTATCGCGTCGAGATTCTTGGGGAAGACGGAAAACGGCGAGCGGGACTCGAAGCCCAAGTCCCGCGTGAAGGCAAGCCTCCGTTGGTCGCCCAATGGGGTGGGATTTCGCTCGCATGGAGTATCGACGCCACGCTTGACGATCGAAACGTTCCGTTTCGGTTTGCGAACACGACGGAGATCGTTCAACGACTCCTCGCGGACACGTGCGAATTGTGCGGCAGCCGAGACCGTATCCAGGTGCATCACATTCGTGCGCTCAAGAGCCTGAAGCAGAAGGACGACCGGACAAGCCGCCGTGGATGACGGTGATGGCCGCGCGGCGTCGCAAGACTCTCGTCGTCTGTCACCAATGCCACGTGGATATCCACGGTGGCCGTCTGCAGTCGAGTCTCTCAGGACCCCACCGGAGAGCCGGATGATACGAAAGAATCAAGTCCGGTTCGGAGGGGGGCGGATGGAAAAGGTCCACATGTACACCTTGACTGGTCTGCACTTGTGGAACCTCGCCAGCCGCCTACCCTACAACATCTGGGGGTTTCAGCACGTGGCTGGCTTCCGGCGCCGTCACGTGGGATCCGGCCCGAGAGCTGTGGAGAAAGAAAAATGGCGTAACCCCCTGCTGACCAAAGCAACTCGCCGTTAGCAGCGGCGACGGAGGTACGCCATGCAGGAGACTAGCACAAGCCCCGCCACGATTCTGCAGTTCCGCCAGGACATCGAAGCGCAATTCCGGCGCCATATTCGGGAGGCGTTAGACACGGCGCTGGCCGAGGAACTCGCCGCCGCCCTCGGCTCGGAGCCCCACCAACGCACCGAACAGCGTCGCGGGTATCGGAATGGCCGCGTCGAATGGACCATCACGACGCCGGAGGGCACGCGACGCGTGACGGTCCCGCGCGGCCGCATCGCGGGCCCCGACGGTCGAACGACGGAGTTCCACAGCCAGCTGCTGCCGCGATATGCCCGGCGGACGCGGGAGATCGACGAGGCCATCCTCAGCTGCTATCTTGGTGGCGTCAATAGCCGCCGGATTCGTACGGCGCTGAAGCCGTTGCTCGGCGAGCGCCACCTATCGAAGAGTGCGGTGTCGCGGATCGTGGGGCGATTGAAAGCGCTGTTTGTGACGTGGCAAAGCCGCGACCTGTCGACCGAGCGCTCCCCGATCGTGTTCCTCGATGGCGTTCATCTGAAGCTGCGGGTGGCGCGCCGCGTCGTGTCCGTTCCAGTGCTGGCC
>JBOGIN010000022.1:0-3154 GCA_050742275.1 Vicinamibacteraceae bacterium | reverse complement strand
ACATTAGCGAGCCGACGCCGGCCGCCGTGTACGTGCTTCGCGCCGACTCGAGCGGAAGGGGCTGGTGACGTCTTGGATGGGCGATTCCTCGCTCCGATCAGAAGGCAACGCGCATGCCGCGCTGGATGAACCGCGGGAGGCTCGTCGAGAGCGGCCGCCCGAAATTCACGCTACTGAAGTCCGGGTCGAAGTTCGCGAACCGGACGCGGTTGAACGCGTTCAGCACCTGTCCGTAGATCTCGATGGTCGTCGGACCGATCGGCGGCAGCCGCTTGGTGATCGACAGACTCTCCGAAAGCACGGGGAACTGCCGCAGATCGTCCATCGCACGCGGTGTGGATCCGAACGAGAACGCTGGCGGCGCGGCGAAGGCATCGAGGTTGACGATGCGGTCCACGCCCGGATCGAAGTCGGCGTTGGAAATGCCGGCCGAGGGCGACTGACCGGGGACCAGATCGGGGCGCAGCGTGTCGTTGAAGATCGGCAGGGTGTTGTTCATCAGCACCGGCAGCGGATAGCCGCTCTGGTACCGGTGAATACCGGCGATCGTCCAGCCGCCGAGAATCACGTTGAGCACGCCGGGGCGATCTCGATGACGCCGAAGCCCATCTTGTCCGGCGCCAGGCCGGAGTTGTGCGAGTAGGTGTAGCTCACCTGGAACGACAGGCCGTCGCTGAACTGCCTCGCCGCGCGCACCTCGAGGCCGTGATACGTCGTCTCACCCAGCTTCGCCGCGGTCGAGGTCAGACGCTGATACTGCGGAAAGGCCCGCAGCGCCTGGGCTACCGATCCGCTGAAACCGGGATAGGGCGGCTGCAGCCCGGCGGCCTGCGCCTCTGGCGAATCGATGCTGCTCGTGAGCAGCGCCCCCAGCGAGAGATAGCGTGGGTCGACCTGATTGACGTCCGACAGCGCGGGCGCAGTCAGCCGCGTGTTGTGCAGGCCCACATAGCTCGCTTCGAGCATCACCCCTCCGGCAAGCTCATGCTGGATGCCGATGGCCCAGTTCTGCGACCGCGGCATCGCCACGCTCGACTGCTCCAGGTACGCGCCGTCCTGGCCGTTCAGCAGGGTGGGCGTCACGTCCGCGCTCGGGACGATCCCAGTGAAGCCGTCGCTCAGGAGAAATGCCGGCGACAGGCCGTTGTCGGGCGAGGTTGGGTCCGCGGTGGCGCGAAAGCCAGGACTGCTGATCTGAACGTCGTTGGTCGTGTAGTAGATGCCGTAACCGCCCTTGACCAGGGTGTCGGGCCGCGGCCGCCAGGCGACGCCCACGCGCGGACCGATCGCACTATAGTCGGTATCGGCGAACGTCCGACGTCCGGTGCGCCCCTCGCCGTCACCGGCGTACACGACCGCCCCCGGGCGATTGCCCGCGGCCGGATTCGGGACCGTCAGATCGATCAGTCCCGACCGATCGTCGCGCTCGTAGGGTGGCGTCTGCACCTCCCAGCGCAGCCCGGCGGAGATCGTCACGTCCGGGCGGACGCGCCACGTGTCCTGCACGAACGCTCCGTAATACCACCGCCGCTCGCCGGTTGTCAGCGGCAGCTGGATCGAGGCGGAGTCCACCTGCCCGAGCAGGAAGCTCGCGATTGGATCGCCGGTGGAGCTCAGACGCGACGGATCAGCGGTCTCGCGATTGCTGAACGACAGGCTCCCGCCGTGGTTCAGCGCGTTGTCGTACATGTTCTGGCGCACTTCCCCACCGACCATCACTTCGTGGGCTCCCCGGATCCATGTGAGCTGCTGCTTGGCCATCCACGTGTGGTCGTTGCTGAAGTTGCGGCCGAACTGACCGATGTTCGAGTAGCCCTGTCCAAACGAGATGGACGGGAAGCCGATCCCCTGCAGATCGGGAATGCCCAGGCTCGCGGGCCAGTCGGTCGAGAGGTCCATCGCTCCGCCCTCGTTCTCGAAGCGGTTGTAGCCGAAATACGCGGTGCTGATCAGCGTCGGCGACAGCACGGCCGTGTGGTTCACGCGCCAGGTCTGCGCGCGGATCATCTGCAGGTTCCCCGCCGTCAGCGGTTCCGGCAGCGTTGTGTCGGGACGCAGGCGCGGGATGTCGGTCCAGATGGCGCTGACCGCCAACCGCTGTGCCGGCGTCAGCGCATGATCGACCTTGATGGTCACCGTCGTGGGATCCAGGCGCTTCTCGCCCACGTACCCGGTGTAGTTCAACGTGCCACTCGCGTTCGGTGCGGGAAAGAACTCGGCGACCTGCGCCGTGGCGGGGTCTATCCGATCCTGGGGAATGATGTTGCCGGGGAACGGCGTGCGCTCCACCATGCCGTCGGGACCGACGCGTGTCGTTGCCGGATCGTAGATCGGGATCAAGGCGCCGCGGCTGTCTCGCAGGTCGCTGAAATCGCCCCTGAGGTTCGCCGGGGTTGGAATGCGCGTCTGCGAGAAGATATCCAGTCCACGCCGGCGCGACGCGCCGTACGACGCGAAGAAGAACGTGCGGTCGCGACCGTCGTAGAGCGGCCCGAGGCGCACGGGGCCGCCGAGGGATCCGCCGAACTCGCTCTGCTGCGTGCGCGCCTTCTCGTCCGAGAACGGGTTCCGGGCATCCAGCGAGTGATGGCGTAGGTACTCGTGGACCGCGCCGTGGAGCTCGTTCGTGCCCGACTTGAGCGAGAAGCTGGTCACGCCCACACCGGTGATGCCGTACTCGGCCGACAACAGGCTGGTCTGCACGCGGAACTCGTTGATCGCGTCCACCGAGGGCGCCGCCTCGTTGAAGTTGCCGAAAAGGCGCGACTGCCCGGCCGGCAGGCCTTCGACCCAGATCTCGTTCGTCCGGATCTGCCCTCCGTGGACGTTGATGTGGTTGCTGGCGCTGACGTTGTCAGTGCCGATCAGGTCCTGTGTGCCGCGGACGCCGGGCGCGAGAAAAACGAACGTCGCGGGGCTGCGGTTGCGCGCGATCTGCACGAGCGGCAGGCGCTCGAACTCCTGCCGTGTGACGCCGGTCGCGATGCTCGGCGTATCCTGCAGCAGCGGCGTGGAGCCCCTCACGGTGACGTCCTGTGTGACCTCGCCCACCTCCAGGGTCACGTCAAGCCGCACCGACGTGTCGACGGCGAGGCCCACATCGTCTCGCTGCGACGCGCGGAAGCCCTCCATTTGCACGCGCACCGTATAGCGG
>JBOGIN010000021.1:0-3948 GCA_050742275.1 Vicinamibacteraceae bacterium | reverse complement strand
ACTCCCTACTCTCCCGGAGCGTCACCCATCACGAAACGGCGCGCTTTCATATCGAACCTCGGCAGCGTGCCTGCGTCGACCACGCTGACCGGCACCGTGAGCCCCAGCGCCTCCTGGAGCTGCCGCGAGACACGCCTTGCGATCCCCGCCTGGTCCGCCGCTCCCCCCAGCTCGATCTCGACCGCGAGCGATCGCATCGTCCGCCCGCGCGAGACCGTGGAACGGAACTCGACCACCTCGCTGAAACGGCGGACGACCGCTTCGATGGCGGCGGGATACACGTTGACACCGCGAATGCTGACCATATCGTCGGTGCGTGCCAGCACGCCGCCCTCGAGCCGCGCCCACGTTCGACCACACTGACACGGCTCCGAGCGTCGAATGACGATGTCGCCGGTGCGATAGCGAATGACAGGGCTTGCCGTCCGTCCGAGATTGGTCACCACCAGCTCTCCCATCTCCCCGTCCGGCGCGGTGCCGCCCGACGGATCGAGCACCTCACAGATGTACTCGGACTCGTTGAGGTGAAGGAATCCGGGGCCTTCCCAACACTCGAAGCCGATTGGCCCCACCTCGGTCAACCCGTAGTGATCGATCACGCGTGCGCCCCAGCTCTGCTCGATTCGCTGCCGCGTGGCCGGAATGCTGCCGCCCGGCTCGCCGGCAACGATCAGCACGCGCACGCTGCTCTCCGACAGCGCGCGCGCCGCAGTCCGTCCCTCGGACGCCGCTTCCGCCAATCGAAGCGCGTAGGTTGGTGTACAGCACACAACGGTGGCGCCGACCGCGTCGATGATCGCCAGCCGGAGCTGACTCGGCATGCCGCCGCCAGGCACACACAACGCGCCGAGCTCGCTCCCCGCGTCGAACGCCGTCCAGAATCCGAGGAATGGTCCAAAGGAAAATGGAAAGAACACGCGGTCAGCGCTGCTTACCTTCGCGCCACGGTAGACAGCCTTCCAACACTCCAATGCCCACTGCCAACTGGCATTCGTATCCAGCCACCTCAACGGCCGATCCGTCGTCGAGGATGTCTGGCTGTAGCGGGTATAGCGCTCGATCGGCTCGGTGAGCACCGTGCCCCACGGCGGGTGCTCCCGTTGATCGCCAATCAGCTCCGCTTTCGTCGTCTGCGGCAGCGCGGCGAGATCGTCGGGAAACCGCAGGGCATCGATACGGACGCCGGCCTTCTCCAGCTTGCGCGTGTAGAAGCGGTTGCGGCCGTAGATGTCCGACAGCAACTGCTTCAGGCGCCGGGCCTGCGTCACCTCGAGCGTGTGACGGTCATTGGCTTCGCTGGCGAGCAACATAGACCAAGGGCGTGGCGGTCACCGTCTTCGTCCTTCGGGAAGTACCAACTCGTTCGATTTGTGCTCGGCGCGCTCGGGCGGCTCGCCAGCGTTCCAGGCGGGGATTGGCTGCTTGTCTGGCCCGTAGAGCGACTCCATCGGCTCCCAGACCTTGTCCACCCGATCGGTGAACAGATCACCGATCAGCAAATCCGTAATCGTGCCGCGCAGCTCGGGGTAGCGGCGCACGAAATTGCCGAAGCTGAAGCCGTCGTAGTACTCACACACCAGACGACGCATGCGATCGATGCCCCGATTGAAGGGCGGCCCCCACTTGCCGAGCTGCTGCCCGCTCGTGTCGCCAATCGCGAGTCCTTCGACGACCGCATCGGCCGCCTGCTCCCCGGATCGCAACGCCAAGAGAACGCCGGACGAGTAGAGCGGATCGAGGAACCCAAACGCGTCCCCCACGAGCACCCAACCGTCGCCGGCAACCGTCTTCGCTCGATACGAATAATCTCTCGTCGCGAAGTACCCGGTCACGCGATGCGCTGATGACAGGCGGTCTTTCACGGCAGCGCATCGCTCGATCTCTTCCTGATAGGTCTGCTCGTGGCTCACCCTCTCCTTGAACAGATAGTCAAATGGCGCCACGACGCCGACACTGACGACGTTGTCGTGCTGCGGGATGTACCAGAACCACCCCTTCTTCGTCACGGTCTGGACCACCAGCGTCGCGCCCTCGTCCCGTCCGATGTCGCGATAGGCGCCCTCCCAGTAGGTCCAGATGGCGCCTTTGTTGAGGACCGGATCCCAGATCCGAAGCTTCAAGTGGTTCTGCAGCAGCCCGCTCTGCCCGCTGGCGTCGACGACGACCTTCGACCGGATCTCGCGCCTCGAGCCATCCTCGTCGCGAATCTTGACGCCCACGGCGCGATCCCCTTCGAAGAGGACCTCGAGCACGTGGACGCCTTCGTGTGCCTCGACGCCCTGCTCGCGGGCATGTGTCAGCATCATCTGGTCGAACTCGCTGCGCACGACCTGCCACGTCTGCGAGCACTCGTGCGGCTTGTTGTCCCAGAAGTAGAAGGGCGCCGACTGCTTGCCGTTGGCGCTCACGAACTGCACGCTGTATTTCTTGACGAAGTGGCTCTGCTGCATCTTCGGCAGCATGCCTAGACGCTCGAGCACCCAGTACGTCTCCGGGATCAGCGACTCGCCGATATGGAAGCGGGGAAATCGTTCCCGCTCGAAAAGCTGTACGCGATAACCTTCACGTGCGATCAACGTGGAGGCGGTCGATCCCGCAGGACCGCCGCCGATGACGACTACGTCCACGTCGCGACTGGCACTCGTCTGTGGCGCTGGCATTAGCTTATCGTATCAAACGGGAGCTGACGGCTAAATGAGCGGCAAGACCTCGACGATGTCGCCGATCTTCGCGCCGCGGAGGAGCACGTCGGTCCGTCGACCGTACAGCGTCCGCGGCTCTCGCATCCAGAAGACGCCCATCATCTCGGGGTTTGGCGTGATCGCGAGGAACACGCGGGCAAGGCTCTTGAAGTCGACGCCGCGGCTCCGCAGAATGCGTCCGAGTGGCACCTCGTTCCGGAGGATCTCGGCGCGGATGCGCGGGGCGAAGGCGCCCAGCCGTATGCGAATCGCCCCCATCTCGACCGGGCGCCCGGAATACTCCTGCACGAGCAGGACGCGCCGGAAGTACGAGCCGCGGACCGAGAACGTCGAGAGCGGCCGCAGGACCACCGGCCCACCGAAGTGTCGCTCGAGCGTCACCGTCATGTCGCTCTCGTGAACCAGCATCGAGCGGTAGGGAAGCGGAATCTCGTCGGACGAGATCGCCTCGACTTTCGGCTTGGGAAGTCCTGCCCGGGCGTAGACAACGTCGAGAGGATAGAGGATGCCGTTGCTCGACGTGGCGTCGCGGTGGAGCGGCGTCGCCCGCGGCGGTTGTGGACGAGTAGATCTCCTCGCAGGCATCAGGTGTAGCGAATTCCGGCGTGTTGGGGCAGGAAGAACCTCTGAAGCAATGCATCGACGCGCAGCAGCCCCTTGCGTGACAGCGCGACGAGCTCGTCGCCAACCGTCTGCACATAGCCCTCGGCCTTGAGCGCGCCCAGTTGATCGCGAAACCGCTCGAGCACGTTCACCTGGTACTTGCCAGCGAAGTACTCCGGCCGGATCGACCCTAGTTTGAGCTGCAGCACCAGCTCACGAATCATCCGCTCCTCCTGGCTCGGACGATATGCGCGACTGAGCGGCAGCGCTCCATCGCGAATCGTGCTGGTGTACGAGTCCCACGTATCGAGGTTCTGCACGTGGACCCCGTTGATATGACCGAACGACGCAACGCCCAGACCAGCGAGGTCGGCCCCCTGCCACAGTCGATCGCGATAGATGAACTTCGTGCGTGAGGGATCCTTTACCGCCGTGTAGGCGCTGCCAACGTGATAGCCGGCGCGCTCGAGCACCTCGAATGCCTCGTCTACCCAACGGCGCTTGGTCGACCAGTTCGCCACGTGCTCGGCGAACTCGCCGCTTCCCTTCATCAGGTCGCGGCTGATCGTCGTGTTGTACGGCAGCTCCATCTGATAGATGGTGATGCTGTCTGGCTCCATCTCGATCGTCCGCCGCACGCAGG
>JBOGIN010000020.1:0-5149 GCA_050742275.1 Vicinamibacteraceae bacterium | reverse complement strand
GTACGATGGTGATGTTTCTCACGCTCCTTAGCCCCGCCGATTAGAGTGTTGTTTGGAGATACGTGAATGACCTCATCGTCCAATACGGCACGGCTCCTGGATGGCGCCCGCGTCGCCCGACAGATTCGTGAGGAGCTGCGGCCACGGGTCGCGGCATTCGCGGCGCGCCTCGGCCGCGCGCCAGGGCTCGGCATCGTGTTGGTGGGAGAGGATCCCGCTTCCCAGATCTACGTGCGCAACAAGGCGCGTGCCGGCGGAGACGTCGGGTTCTGGATCGATTTGCACACGCTTCCCGCCACGACGTCGCTGTCGGATGTGCTCGCGCTGGTCGAAGCGCTCAATCGTAGCGAGCAACACGATGGGATCCTCGTCCAATCACCGTTGCCGCACGCGTGCGGGGAGGGCGCGGCGCGCCGTGTCTTCGATGCCATCGACCCCGCGAAGGATGTCGACGGATTCAGCGCCGAGAGTGTCGGCCGGCTCGTCCAGAATCGGCCGGGGCTTCGCTCGTGCACACCGGCTGGCATCATGGAGCTGCTCGACCGCTACGACATCGATCCAGCCGGGGGCCACGCCGTCGTCATCGGCAGGAGCGACATCGTCGGCAAGCCGATGGCGCTGATGCTGCTGCACCGGCATGCCACCGTGACGATCTGCCATTCCCGGACGCCGGATCTGGCCGAGACCGCCTGCCGTGCCGACATTCTCGTTGCGGCAATCGGGCGCGCTGGATTCGTGACGCCCAGCTTCGTCAAGCCGGGCGCCACCATCGTCGACGTCGGCATGAACCGGCTGACCGACGAGGCCGACGTCCGCCGATTCCTCGGCGACGACTCGCCCCGGGTCGCTGACCTCGCACGCAAGGGCTCCGTGCTCATCGGCGACGTGCACCCCGCCGTGGCCGAGGTTGCCGGCGCGCTCACGCCGGTGCCGGGCGGCGTCGGTCCGCTGACCGTCGCGATGCTCATGAAGAACACGCTCGCGGCAGGTGAGGCGCGGACGGCCAACGGGCATCGCGCAGGTCTCTAGACCTGGCCGCCTGGGCGCGCTTCGTCCAGCCGTGGGTCGAATACCACCTTGATTCCCTGACCTCGGCGCAAGCTGGCGAACACCTGCTCCCACGCGGCAAGCGGGACCACCGACGAGATGAGCGGTTCCAGAGCGACCTGCCGATCCGAGACGAGCTTCAGCGCCCGGATCCAGGATCGTGGCGTGGACGCAAAGCCCGACGAGACCACGAGCTCCTTCTGAAAGACGTTGTCCAGGGGAACACACACGTCCTTGCCAAACACACCAACCTGAACGTAGCGACCTCCGCGGCCGACGGCCTGCAAACAGGTGGATGCTCCTCCCGCCGACCCCGAGCACTCCACGACCACATCCACATCCGGCTCTGCGGCGTGTCCCACCGCAAAGCCGAGGGCCCTTGCCGCCTCGAGGCGCCCCTCGTCTTGGGGCAGGCCGAGCACCTGCACCACGCCGCCCAGCGCCCGCGCGACCTGCGCGGCCAGCAGCCCCACTGGCCCCGGGCCGGTCACGAGGACGCGGTCGCCCGCCGTCACCGCGGGCGGATCGCACAGGCACTGGCAGACGCACGCCAACGGCTCGAGCAGCACAGCCGCGTGCTCATCGAGCCATGCCGGAATCCGGTGCAGGTTCTTCGCCGGCAACACCGCACGGGGGGCAAATCCTCCATCGACGACCGAGCCGATCGAGCGTCGGTCGGGGCAGAGGTTGATCCGACCCGCCCGACACCACTGGCAGGCGCCGCAGGTGGAGTAGTAGGTTTCGGTGACGATGGCCGCGCCGAGCCAGTCGGAGGGCACGCCGGGCCCGACGTCGATCACAACGGCCGACAGCTCGTGGCCCATGGTCACCGGCGGCACGCTCCGGAACTCGCCTGCCTCGATGTGCAGGTCCGTGCCGCACACGCCGGCGCCGTGCACTTCCACGAGCACCTCGCCCGGCCCGGGCGCGCGTTCGGGACGTTCGGCAATGGCGACATGCCCCGGTCCGGGGGCGAGCTTCGTCAGTCCCTTCACGTAACCTCCATCCGCTAGACCGTCGCCGCCGCTCGCAGCGCCTGGACAACGGCGGCGGCCTGGCGATTCGTCTCCTCGAATGGGACCGCTGTGTGCACGACGAAGTCAGCGTGCGCCACCTTTCGATCGATTGGCCATTGCGTGGCGAGGCGTTGCTCGGCCGCTTCACGGCTCAAATGATCACGTGCGATCATCCGTTCGAGCTGCACGTCTCGGGGGCACGAGGTCACGACGATCCGGTCGAAATCGCGCTCGCGGCCTGTCTCGAAGAGCAGCGGGATATCTGCGACGGCCAATGGCGTGCCGCCCTCGCCAAGGCGCGCGAACGCCGCATCGATGGCCTGATAGACGGCGGGGTGAACGATCCGCTCGAGGTCGCGTCGCGCCCGCTCGTCGCTGAAGATCTGCTGCGCGAGACGCCCGCGATCGAGCGTGCCGTCGGGCCCCAGGATCTCACGCCCGAACCGGTCGACGATGGCGGCGAGGCCAGGTGTGCCCGGCCGAACGACCTCCCGCGCCAGGACGTCAGCGTCCATCGTGGAAAGGCCATGCGCTGCGAACTGCCGCAGGACGTAGCTCTTGCCACTGGCGATCCCGCCGGTGAGCGCCACACGTAGCACGAGGACTATTCTACGTGGCGATCTCGTCTCGCTCCTTGGCGGGGGACAGTCGATCTTCCACGAAGGAGTTCCACTCATGACAGTGCGGGCATCGCCAGAGCAGCTCGTCGCTCCGGTAGCGGCAGCGCACGCAGATATGGGGATCGTGGTAGAACACCGCGTCCTGGCTCTGTTCCATGTAGCTCTTCACGCGTGCTCGGTCGAGCCCGAGCTGCATGAGTGTTTCCCAGATGGCCTGGTGAACGCCAAGCGCATGTGGATTGTTCCGGAGCGCGGCCAGCAGAACATCGAAGGCCGCCGCGGGCGCCCCATGCCCGGCGAGGTGCCGGCCCAGCGCGACACGCGCCCGCCAGTCCTGTGGCTGGGCCTGCATGAGCCGCCGGCACAAGCTTTCGAATCGATGGGGATCGCCGCTTGCGGTATACGCCGCGGAGAGCCGGTCGAACGCAAGATAGGCTCGGTCAGGCGCCGCCTCGATCAACCGCTCCCACGTTGCCACGGCTGGTGCGGCCTGCCCTTGTCGGTGGTAGACGTCCCCGAGGTGGAGGTACGTCGGGAGCACGCTCGGTGCCCGCTCAATTGCTTTCTCGAACCACCGGGTCGCGGCGGCGAAGTCCCGTCGTCCGACCGCCTCGAGGCCCAGCTCGTTCTCGAGGAACGCTTGGATCTCCTGATGGCGATCCTCGGCGCCGCGAACTTCTTCGTGCACCAAGTGCTGGCGGATCCGATACGCGTCGTCCCACTGGCGCTGGTCCTCGTGCAGCCGCTGGAGGTTCAGCAGGGCGTGCTCGTTGCTCGGATCGAGGCGAAGGACCTCCGCAAAGGCTTCGCGCGCCCGTTCCACGAAACCGGCGCGCCGGAAGTCGACGCCAAGGCAGAGGAGCCCGTAGGTGTGCTCCAGCTTCGTCAGGCGCGGCCGCTGGAGCACCTGCTGGTGAATCTCGATCGCCCGGCCCACCTGTCCCTTCTCGCGGTAGAGATTGCCGAGAATCATGTGAATCTCGGCGGCTTCGGTGTCGACATGCGCCGCCTGCCCGAGCTCTTCGATGGCGTGGTCGATCTGATTGTTCGCGAGGAAGTTCAGACCCTGGATGTAGTGCGGCGACTGGCGCGCCTTCCGGCGGTCGATCCACCGGCCTTCGTGCAGCTTGTAGCGTTCCCAGGCCTTGCCGGCCGCAAGACCGGCCAGGAGCGCAATCAAGGCAGACAGCAACGGGATGTAGTCACCCATTGGGAGTCAGTGCGTGGTCCTTGGTTTCTTGGTCCCTGGTGCGCCTCGTGTGCCTCGTGCGCTTCGGCACGCCAACGCGCGCCAAGCGCCAACACCAAGGACCAAGCGCCTTCAAAACATCTCGGTCCGCCAGAGGTCGTGCAAGTGCAGAACACCCTCTACACGGCGAGCGGAGTTTGTCACGACGAGCGCGGTGATCTTGCGCTCCTCCAACAGCTTCAGGGCTTCGACCGCGAGCATCGAGGGGCGGATGGTGATGGGCGATCGCGTCATCACGTCCGCCGCTGTGCGGTCCAGGATGTCTGCCGCATTGGCCATGTGGCGTCGCAGGTCGCCGTCGGTGATGATGCCGACGAGTCGCCGCTGTCCGTCCTGCACGCACACCATGCCGAGACCCTTCCGCGAGATCTCGTAGACGACATCGCGAATGGAGGTTTCCGACAGAACGTGTGGCACCTGCTCGCCCGTGTGCATCAGCCGCGCCACCCGCATGAGGCGCTTGGCCAGCTGACCGCCTGGATGCAGATTGGCGAAGTCTTCCTCGCGAAATCCTCGCCGCACGAGCACCACCATGGCCAGCGCGTCGCCGAGCGCCAACGCCGCCGTCGTGCTGGCCGTCGGCGCCAAGTTCATGGGGCACGCCTCTTCGTCGACACCGCAGTCGAGCGTTGCGTCGGCAGACTGGCCGAGCGTCGACATCGGCGATCCCGTCACGACGATGAATCGGGCGCCGAGCCGGCGAACGATCTCGAGCAGGCGAACGACTTCGTCCGTCTCGCCACTGTGCGACAACGCCACCATCACATCGTCCGCCCGAATCGCGCCCAGATCACCGTGAAAGGCTTCGGCGGAGTGCAAATAGAACGCGGGCGTTCCGGTGCTCGCGAGCGTCGCGGCGATCTTGCGCCCGATGAGGCCCGACTTGCCCATGCCTGTCACGATCACCCGTCCGCGGCAGTCGAGAATCAACTGTACAGCACGCTCGAACTGCGCGTTGAGACGGTCGACCAGGCGCAGGATGGCGCTTGCCTCCGTTCGAAGCACGCGCGTGGCGAGCTCGAGATCACTGGCGGCCGTGGTTGTCCGTGCCATAGTTGAAGACGCGCGCCTCTCACACGGTCCGTCGGATTCCGGTCGGGCCTGCAGGCGCGGCCTGAAGAGCCTGCTCAGAAAAAGGCGCTCGGATCAGCTACGCGGCTGATTCGACGAGTAGCACGTCATAGCCCAGTTGTTTGAGTTGCCGCACATGTCGACGG
>JBOGIN010000019.1:0-3725 GCA_050742275.1 Vicinamibacteraceae bacterium | reverse complement strand
ATACCAAGCCGTTCAGACGGTTCACGACATCGTACTGGCAAACATCTGACAGCGGTCAGGGATCAAGGGCGGGATTCCACAGTCGTGATGAGAGCTTCCTTTCATGCCGTTCAGCGTGCTGCGCCGTGGCTCGCGCTCGTCGCTGTTATCATCATCCTGGTCGTGCGAGAGGTGAAGATACAGCCCACCGGGCCGGCCGCGTTGCAGGTGCCGGCCCGCAGCGTGCCGGTGCCGGCGACCGTCAGCCCCGAGATGCAGGAGATCGTCGGGGCGCCGCTCAGCGACAATTGGAACAACGTGCCGCAGACCGCCGAGGAGTGGAAAGCCATCGCCGCGCGTTCCGCCGGCGGCGGTCGAGATCTTGGCGCGCTTCGCCAGCGGTTGGGAGTCGAGGTGGAGCCGCTCACGCTAAACGGCGTCAAGGGCTTCACGGTGACCCCTCGTGTCATTCCACCGAACAACCGAAAGCGGCTGCTCCTCCATCTGCATGGCGGTTGCTATGTGCTGAGCGGCGGCCTCGCCGGAACCAGGGAGGCCATGTACATGGCGGCCTTCGGCGGCTTCAAGGTCATCTCGATCGACTATCGCATGCCGCCTGCCTTCCCCTATCCCGCCGCGCTGGACGACGCCGTCGCGGCATGGAAGGCCGTGCTGAAGATGGCGCCCCCGACGAACATGGCGGTCTTCGGCACGTCGGCTGGCGGCGCGTTGACGCTCTCCGTCGTGCTGCGGGCGAAGCAGGAGGGCCTCCCGCTGCCTGCTGCGATAGCCCCAGGCACACCGATGTCCGACCTGACGGGGACCGGTGATTCGTTCCACACCAACGCGATGCTGGACAACGTGCTCGTGGCGAGCGATGGCCGTTGCGACGCCATGGCGAGGCTCTACGCGAACGGACACGACCTGAAGGACCCGATGCTCTCCCCGGTCTACGGCGACATGGATGGCTTTCCGCCGGCCATCCTGACGACCGGCACGCGCGACCTCTTGCTGAGCAACACGATCCGCGTCCATCGAAAGCTGCGCCGAGCTGGTGTCGAGGCGGCCCTGCACGTTTATGAAGGTCAGTCGCATGCCCACTACCTCCGCGACAGCACGGCGCCAGAGACCAAGGAGGCATTCGAAGAGATCGCACGTTTCTTCGATGAGCATCTCGGGAGGTAGGGTGGGCTAAAGGCAACACTGTTCACTGAACACGTAGCGAGGGGCCTTCAGAGCGTGTGAATAGATTCGTGGGGTCCGCCTTTCGTGGGGGCCGCCTTTAGGCGGACCTCCATGGCCGATAGGCCCCGAACTCGCGCCGTCATGGGCCGCCTCAAGGCGGCCCCTACTTGAAGTCTTCACCGGCTCTTCAGGCCCTTCGACGCACGGCCTGAAGGCCGCGCGCTACGCGTGAGAACGGTCAAGTGAACAACATTGGGGCTCTAACCCCTCCGATCCGTGCCACCAACAACATTTTGAGGATCCAATGAAATCGCTCTCGTTGTCCATTGTGGTCGTTCTGACGCTCGCGTTGTTGGCTGGCGCGCGCGTCGCGACTCAGTCGCCTCCCTCCGCGCCGCTGCGCGTCATCGCCTTTGGCGCGCATCCGGATGACGCGGAGCTGAAGTCGGCCGGCGTCGCCGCGTTGTGGGCCTCCCAGGGCCACAAAGTCAAGCTCGTGGCGATGACCAACGGTGACATCGGTCACTTCGCCATGGCGGGTGGACCGTTGGCAACGCGCCGGAAAGCGGAGGTCGAGGAATGTGCTCGGACCTTCGGGACCGAGGTCGAAGTGCTGGACATCCACGACGGCGAGCTGATGCCGTCGCTGGAGAACCGCAAGAAGGTTGCGCGTCTCATCCGCGACTGGCAGGCGGACATCGTCCTGGGACACCGACCGTACGACTATCACCCTGATCATCGCTACACCGGCGTGCTGCTGGACGACGCGGCAGTGGTGGTCGCGGCGCCCTTCTTTACGCCGGACACGCCGCCGGTGAAGCGAAACCCGGTCTTCATGTACTACTCCGACGATTTCAAGCGCCCGTACCCGTTCGAAGCGACAATCGTGGTGTCGATCGATGCCGTGGCCGAGAAGAAGTGGAAATGCATCTCGGCAATGCCCTCGCAGTTCGGCGATGCAGACTCGTGGCAGGCGCGCACCCGACCCGACGTGCCCGACGACGAGCGAGGGCGGCGCGCGTTCCTGCTCGAGATGGTCAAGAAGCGGAGCGCAGCCGTCGCCGATCGCTACCGCGAGCAACTGATCGCGCTCTACGGGGAGCAGCGCGGGCGTCAGGTGAAGTACGCGGAGGCGTTCGAGCTGGGCCAGTACGGCCGGCAGCCCACGATCGACGAGCTGAAGCAGATGTTTCCGATCGCGCCATAGCACGCGAGGAGGAGTCGAGATCCATGACTCAGCGTTTCGTCTGGACGGTGCTTACCGGCTCGCTCGCCCTGCTGGCATTGACGGGGCTTCCGCGCTCACTGTCGGGTCAGCAGCCATCGCAGGCGATCACCCCGACCACCACGACCAAGCTGTTCGACGGACGGTCGTTGGCACATTTCGACACCTGGCTGGTCGACGAGCACACAGCGGACCCTCTCGGCGTGTTCAGCGTGGTTGACGAGGTCGACGGCGCCCCGGCAATCCGTATCAGCGGCCAGCAATGGGGTGGTCTTCTGACGAAGGAGGCATATCGAGACTATCGGCTGATCGTCGAGTACCGCTGGGGCGGCGCCACGTGGGGCGAGCGCAAGGCGCGCACGCGTGACAGCGGCGTGCTCCTCCATGCGCAAGGGCGGCCCGGCAATACGGAAAAAGACTTCAACGGCCCGTGGCTGCGGTCGATTGAGTTTCAGATCATCGAGGGTGGGGTCGGCGACATTATCCTCGTCTCCGGCTACAGTAATAGTGGGCAGCCGATTCGCCCTTCGCTGACGGCGACCACCCGAACCGACCGCGACGGAGAAGACGTGTACGACCCGCGCGGCACGCCGAAGGTCTTCTCGTCGGGCCGCATCAATTGGTGGGGACGCAGCGAAGACTGGGAGGATCGGCTCGGCATGCGTGGCCCGAAGGATGTCGAGAGCCCCGGCCTGCAGTGGACCCGGCTCGAAGCGGTGGCCGATGGCCGAAATCTGAGGTACTTCGTCAACGGCACGCGTGTGAACGCCGCCTCGGAGGCGTCGGTGGCCGATGGCAAGATCATGCTTCAAGCCGAAGGAGCGGAGATCCTCTTCAGACGCATCGACCTCGAGCCGCTACGGTAGGGACCTGAGCGTTTCGTCCGGCCGCTCGGTCGCTTACTTCCGCCTTTTCATTCTCTGGTTCATGGAGCTCCCGCGATTGTGATGATACCGATCATAGACGCCGAAGAAACGCGGATGTACGCCGAAGCTGCCGAGTCGCCTCGCGCCGTGGCCGCCCAACGCGACGCGAATCGTGAGCAGATGCAGCGCATCGGGCGCGTGCTGCGCGAGCGCCAGCCGCGCGCGGTCGTCACCTGCGCCCGGGGCAGCTCCGACCGCGCCGCAACGTTTGGCAGGTACCTCATCGAGACGCGCGCCGGCGTGTTCACCTCCTCGCTCGCACCGTCCGTGAGCTCGGTCTACGCCGTCCGGCGCGACCTCGAGGGCTTCGTGTTCCTCGCCATCTCGCAGTCGGGGCAAAGCCCCGATCTCCTGGCCTCGGTGGAGGCGGCGCGGGCGGCCGGGGCGTTCGTCATCGCGCTGGTCAACGT
>JBOGIN010000018.1:0-3080 GCA_050742275.1 Vicinamibacteraceae bacterium | reverse complement strand
CGCTGAAACTGCTGGAGGGTAACCGGGTTTCGAGCCGACGCTTCGCGTGTCAGATCGAAGAGCGCCGTTGAAAGCGGCGCCAACTGTTCCTCGGCTACGAAGATCTGATCGAGCAGCCGCCGACGTTCGGCCCGCGTCTTCGCCCGAAAGAGCTGCACCTGAAGCGCGGCGATCCGCCGCTCTTCGGCACCGAGCGCAGACGGCTGCTTCACGTCGGCGATCGGTCTTGCCAGCAGCAGTTCGAGTAACGCGCGCCCGCGTGCCTGTTCGACGATCGAGAACAGCCGCCCCGCATCGGGGCCGCGTGCGCCTTCCAGTCGGATGCGGGCGAGGAACAGGTCCCGCGCGCCGTTGATGATGCGGCTCTGGACCCAGGGGCTGCTCGCCCTGGTCAAGAGCCCCTCGAGCAGGTCGTTTGCTTCCCCCAGAAGATTCTCCGCGTCGGTGTACCTCCGCTGAGAGGAACGTAGATCGGCCAGTTCCGCCAGCAATCTTGGCAGGAGCAGTCGCTCCTGCATCGCGCGCGCGACGGCAATACCTTCCCGAAACACACCGGCACTTTCGGGCACACGGTTCTGCGCACGCAGCATCCGGCCCCGTTCCAGCGCGACTTCCGCGAGGATTCGGTTGCCTCCAGCGCGCTTCGCAAAATCCTCGGCGCGGGCCAGCAATTTCTCCGCGTGCGTCGCTTGGTGCCGCTGCTGCGCAATCGCAGCCAGGTTCAACGTCAGTTCGGCCTGATACCCCCACGCCTCCTGCTGGCTGGCGACCTTCAACCCCTGTGTGAGCGTCTCCTCCGCCTCGCCAAGCCGCCCGAGCTTGACCAGCGCGTCTCCTTTGCCCACGTACGCCATCGCGGGGAACTGGAGCTCGGGCACGCCGGCAGCCACCTTGAGCGCACGCTCGTACATGTCCAGAGCTTCGGCTGGCTTCCCGACTTCTGAGTACCCGTGGCCAAAGAGCGTGAGCCAGCGCACAACGGAGGGGAGATCGCCATTCGACTGTGCGGTCTTGAGCGCCTGGCCAAGCAGGATGATGCTGGCGCCGACGTTGCCCTGGAGGAACGCAACAAGGCCGAGTTCACCTCTGGCGCGGTTGGCCCAGCCTGCTTCGCCAAGGCGCTCGGCAACCGTCAGGGCCTCACGCCAGGACTGTTCTGCGAGTGCAGGGTCGAGGTCGGTGTCGGTCTCACCCTTGATAATCAGGCAGCGCAGGCGTAGTCGGTCGTCAGCTTGAACGAGCGGATCTTCAAGGTATTCGGCCAATCGCTCGGAGACTTCCGGCACCGGTAGGCGGGGTAGCTGACCGCGCTGATGACCGATCTGAGCGTAGAGCGCATTCCGCCAGTCGCCGCGAGCGGCGAACAGCTTCTCCGCTTCTGCGTACAGCGGCGCCGCGCGGGTCCACGCCTTCAACCACGCGAGGCGGTCGGCTTCCTGGAGCAGCTTCTCGGGATCAAGGGCGTTCTGGGCGGCCGCGGGCGAGACGATGACGGCAGTGAGCAAGACCGTTGCGAGGAAAGCACGAACCACTGTGACAACACACGTCTGGGATCCCAGCGGCACGGTGCAACTCCCTAGTCAAGGCAGGCGGTTGGACGAGCCACCAAACCCGTGCCACGCTCGACCGGCTTCCGAAACCGAGCAAACAACCGAATCTGGAACTCAGGCCCTTGCTTGTGGACCGCCTTGGAGTGTGTAGAAAGTATCACTTCTTCACGGGATCTTGACCTGCGCCACCTGAGCCGTGAGGATCTGCTGTGGGTCGATCCACGTCGTGCACCCGGCGCCGGCTCGCGTGTTGACGGAGCTGCGCCGATAAACCCAGACGAACCCCGATGGCGAGGACCCGAGGAGCGGCGCCCAGGAAGGCCCTGACACCCGACGAGCGGGACGGCATCGTTCTGGCGGTGCACTCCGCGTTTCGCAAGCTAAAGAACCTCTACGCGAGAATCGTTCCCGTTTTCGAGGATTACGGCTTCACGCCGCCCTCGGCTGGCGTCATCGCCCGCGACCTCTCAGAGAAGATCGAAAAGGCGATCATTCAGCACTGCGAGTCATTCACAAAGGGCGATGGGCACTACGACCTCCGACGCCACGGACAACATTGGGAAGTGAAGATCTGCAAGGACTCCGGCTTGACGATCAACCAGTCGAAGATCATCAGCGGCGAGAACTACATCGTCGTGAACTACAAGGCCAACTCCTTGGTCAAGCGCATCTGGGTTCTGTGGAATGCTCAGGATCGATTCTTCTCGCCACGGCTCAAGAACTCCAACGCGCGCACCCTGAACCGCGAGGCCGCCGCAGCTCACATTGAGGTCATCTACGAGCCCACCCAAGCGACGCGCCCATGAGCCAGCCGAGACGCGCCGCTCTCCTTCATCGCAATGGCCAAGTCTGCGTGCGGACGGAGCGATAGGTGTCCAGCACGACACGATAGAATGCGGCTGGCTGGAGCCATATTCCTGACACCCGTCGGTCTGCGCCTGCAGCCAGGACTAATTGTTTTGTCGACTAAATCAGTAACCACGAGCATCTCCCAAGTCCCGCTCGCTGGGATGTTTGCCATCGTCCGCAACCAGCGCGGCGTGATCGCGGCTGTCGAGCCGTCGCTGGACGTGAAGCGCGGACCTCCGCACCTCGTGCACGTCGAGTTACGCGCGAATTCCGCCGCCTGCCGACTTGTTCCGCGGGCCGTACGACGACGCTACGGAAGCCTTGACGGTCGAATCCAGCTGCTCTACGGGGTTATGAACTCGGCACTGCCGGGCGGAGATGACTGAAGCGGGATGGCGAAGTCACGAATCGTGCGCCTGGCGGAACGCTGGACACCGGACTCTGACGATCCGTTTGGCGAGGACAAGCGGCGCCTCATCCGCTTTCTGCTCGAGAACAGCATCACGGCGATGAACCCGCGCCCGATCGGGTGGATTCTCGACAACTGTGGCTTCGTGCGTATTCCGGCCCATTGTGAACGGTGATTCCGGTCGAACGTGAACACGGATTCCGATCGATGTTGAACACCGATTCCGGTCATCATGAACGCCAATTCCGGCCATGATGAACACGGATTCCGGT
>JBOGIN010000017.1:0-6745 GCA_050742275.1 Vicinamibacteraceae bacterium | reverse complement strand
GACAGGAGCAGGGCTTTGGCGTACTCGTAGTGCCCGTAAGGAAGCTCGGGATCTGTGCGGACCGCCCGATAGAGCCAGCCGAGCCCACGATCGACGTCCCCGCGATCCACCAGGAGCCGGCCAAGGTCCACGTGCGGCCACACGTACCGAACCCGGAGCCGCTCGATGGTCGCGATTGCGTCGCCGAACAGCTCGAGCGCCCGGTCCGGTTGTCCCATCACCTCGGCCACGAGACCCTCGTAGTAGCGTGCCTTGTAGTGGTCCGGGCTGAGCGTGGTCGCGCGTTCGAAGGCGGCGGCGGCTTCCCCGTATCGCTTCTGTTCGTAGAGGTAGCGCGCCTGATGGTAGTGCAGATCGGCGTCCTTGGGGGCGAGCGCGAGCGCCTGCCGTATGTGGACCTCGAACTGCTCCGCATCGCCGAGCAGATACTCGGTCACGGCCAGCAGCTTGTAGAGCGGCGCCTCCCGCCGGCCGGCCGTCACAGCGCGCGCGGCGAGATCGCGGGCACGCGAGAGGTCACCGCGCCGGAATGCCTCCACCGCGCCGGTCATGAGGGCGTCGGTCGGCGCTGACAGCGGCGTGAGCTCCGCGAGTGACGATGGATCGGAGAGGTGTGACCCGCTGGCCGGCGCTTGCGAGGCATGCAGGGCCCGCACGAGCGGAACGACGAGCCCCACTGCCGCCAGGCTTGCTCCGACGAGCACTCGGCGCCGCATCGTCTGAGCAGTTTCAGGCGATAGCGAATCACGTGTCAACCGCTCGTGTCGCAATGAGAAACGCCAGCTCGTCTCCTGCCCGGCTCGATCTGCTGCCCGCCGTTCCCGGACGGTGCTGCAAACGCGGGCGTACGCCCCGAGAGCGGCCCGAATTGCCCCCGATCCTCACGTTTTCCACACCGCACCGGAGAGACCGCCGCTTTGTACGGAGTGTCGCATGACAGAATGGGCTCCGCGCGCGAGAACGGGGTTGCGCTCCGTCGGGGCGGGTGGCAGGCTGTTCGCATGAAGGCACGACTGGCAGAGCAGGTGTTCGGCGCTCTCGACACGTTTCGCATCGAGCTTCCCTCGTGGGGCTTTGCGAACACGGGGACGAGGTTTGGCAAGTACCTCCAGCCGGCCGCGGCGACCACGATCGAGGAGAAGCTCGCCGATGCTGGCCAGGTGCACGCGCTCACCGGGGTGTGTCCGACGGTCGCGCTCCACGTGCAGTGGGACTTCCCGGGAGGCCTCGGCGACGCCGGCGCGTTGGCGTCGCTCGCTCACCGCTACGGCATACGACCGGGCGCCATCAATCCGAACTTCTTCCAAGACCAGGAGTACAAGCACGGCTCGTTCGGCAATCCAGACGTTGGCGTTCGCCGGCGGGCGCTGGAGCACGCTTTGGAGAGCGTGCGCATCGCAAAGCGCGTGGAGAGCCGGGACGTCTCCTGTTGGTTCGCCGATGGATCCAATTATCCTGGGACGGCCAACATCCGGCGGCGGCGGCAGTGGTTCGAGGAGTCGCTCGCGCGGATGGCGGGCGAGCTCGCGGCAGAACAACGCCTGCTCGTCGAGTACAAGCCCTTCGAGCCCGCCTTCTATCACACCGACATTGCCGATTGGGGCATGGCGCTGCTGCTGGCGCGGGCAGCGGGACCGCAAGCGAAGGTCCTGGTGGACACCGGACATCACTATGCGGCGCAGAACATCGAGCAGATCGTCGCCTGGCTGCTGGCCGACGGAATGCTCGGCGGCTTTCACTTCAACGACCGGCGCTATGCAGACGACGATCTGACCCTGGGCTCCATCGATCCGTACCAGGTATTTCGCATCTTCCACGAGATCCGTGATTTCGAGTGGGAGACCGGCACACGCGCCGACGTGGCCTACGTCATCGATCAGAGTCACAACCTCAAGGGCAAGATCGAGGCGATGATCCAGACCGTCACGGTGGCTCAGGAGCTGTTTGCGAAGGCAGCGCTCGTCGAGCACGAACGGCTTGCCGAAGCCCAGGCGTCCGCCGACCTGGTTCGGGCGGAATCCTACCTACAGGATGCATTTGCCACCGACGTGCGGCCAGCGATTCGGGAATGGCGCGTCTCGAAGGGACTGGCCGAGGATCCAATGGAGGCGTTCCGGCAGAGCGGATATCTCGAGCGGATCACGAAAGAGCGCGCATCACGGCAGGCGGCGAGCGCATCCGCCTACGCGTAGCCCGCGAAGCCTGTGCCAGTCGCGCCGGTTGAGAACCACCGACAGCACCGCTGCGCTTGCAAAGATCACGAGCACCAGCGCGTCGATTACCGCCGGCGGCACCTCGAGACCGGTGAGGATACGGACCAGGAGCTGCACGTAGGAATCGGGATCGACGTAGCCAAGCCGCGCCCGCACCTGCCAGTGCCAATCGGTGCACGGACAGTATCCCCACCCGTACCAGACACCCAGCCCGAACCAGGAGAGCGTCGTCAGGCCGATCGTGAGCAAGTGCCAGCGGCGCGTCGACCGCCAGATCCATCCAGTGCAGTTGAAGACCATCCAGGCGGTGTGGAACACGAAGAAGGCGACGTTGAGCGCTTCATACATTCGCGTTCACGGATGGCAGGTTGTCACCGTAGGCCGCGCGGCCCAAAGGCCGCGCGCTACGGACGCGAAACTAGCCCCGCCATGGGGCGGCGATCACTTCACGACGAGCATCCCCTTCATGCCTGCGGCGAAGTGACCGGGAAAGGTGCAGACGAACGGGTACTCTCCCGGCTTCTCCGGCACGGTGAAGGTCACCTCGACGGTCTCGCCGTTTCCGGCGAGCGTCGTCGCGGCAATCACCTGCTCCTTCATCGCGGGGGCGATGAAGTCGGTGTCGCGTGAGGTCATCCCGGCGTTCACGAACGCCATGGCGTCCGTTCCGAGCTGGAGCACGACGACGTTGTGCGCCATCGCGATCTTCGGCATCGTGCCCTTGGCGGTGAGCTGAATGCGAAGCTGTTCCCCGGGCTTGGCCTCAATGGTGGTCACGTCGTACTTCATGTCGTCGGTGCCTACGATCTCAACCGTACGCGCGGCCGCCGCATCCTGAGCTCGCGCGGTTGGCCCCATGGCAATGAATGAACATGACGCGAGAGCAAACGCAAGTAACCAATTGGAACGCATGTGTTGTTGTCTCCTTGCCCAGCCTATACGACCTGCCCAGTCTATCCGGGCCACTCGAGCGCCTCGGGGATGGTCTCCCGGTGGTGCGCCATGACCCAGTATTCCACCTCGACCTGCGTCGCGGCGGGAAGCCAGCGGAACGTGGGCACGTCGAACAGCCGGCCACGCTCGATCATCGCACGTCGAGGCTCCGGCATGGGAGAGACCCCGAACTCCATGCCCCGAGCCACGGTCTTGCCGCTCCACGGCGCGTGTGAGCGGCTGCGGTTCTCCTCCCAGATCCCCAGCCACGGAAAGTCCCGCCGCCGCCAGACGTACCCGAATGCGAGGCGCGCCTCTGGCGAGAACGCGACGAAAAAGGCGTGGTCGCTGCTGGGATCCATCAGATGGCTCGTGAACGCGCTCGAGGCGGCCGCGGGACGCAAGATGCGAAGGTCAGCGGTGCTCCCCTCCCGGCAGGGCGCCATCGGCCAATCGAACTCGCAGCCCGCTCGTAGGTAGTCATCGGCGCCAAACGTCTGCTCGAACGTCTTCGACCGTGTCGCAGAGGTTCGGAAGGCCGTGTGGCCCGGCTGGAGAAACGGCGGCCCCACGGTCACGTGCTCGGTCCAGCCAATGGCACGATCCAATCCCGAGAGATTCTCGACCGTCTCACGGATGCGAAGAGCCTCATCGTGGAGCTGGAGGCGCCGCACGAACTGGAGCTGGGCCAGCGGCAACAGCGCCTGCATGACGAGCTCTGCCTCGGATTGGCGAATATCATAGCGAACCAGCGGACCCTCGCCGTGCACCGGCAGCCCGGCCGCCGCCTCTTCGGTGGACGGCGGGCCGAAGATGTCCAGGCACACGTTGTGGCCCATGATTCCAGCCAGCAGGCTGGCGTCCACATCACTTCCGTATACGTGGTGCTTCGTCCGATCGTAACTCGACGGCTCGATCGAGGGCCACGGCGGCGTCCAGAGTGGATTGATGCCGCTGCGCTTGTCGAGGATCTCGGCGACGTGCCCCCCTTCTTCGAGGACCGTGACACGGAGGGCGCTATTCTCGATGAACGCGGCGCGGCGACCGCGGTATCTGTATGTCGATGTCATGACCAAATTCGGTATTATGCCGAAGCGCTGTCCACGACACTAGCTCGGCGGCATTTTGCTGGGCGAAACGTGCCGGCCGGTGTGAAAGGCTCTTGAAGTCGGTCTGGTGCCGGTTGTATCGTCCATCGGCGGCAGTGCTGGTCTTTTTTGCGCTGGTCTTTTTCGCGCTGGTCGTTGGTGCGATCTGGTTAGTTGCGACAGGAGACTCGATGCTGGATCGATCGAACGTTCGAGACGCGATTGAGGAAGGAGGCGGTCTGCTGCGGCTGGAGCCGTGCTGGGTGCCGCGCTCGTTCATGATTCCCGGCCGGCGGCTGAAGCTGCATCCAGACGACTTGTACGCTCTGGGCGGGCATCGTGGCGGCATCAACGAGCGCTGGTTCTCGTCGACCACCAACGCCGACAACGGACCTGGCACGCCTGAAGACGAAGGGCTCAGCTACGTCAGGCTGGCGAACGGCCAGCGATTCCTCTTGAAGGAGGCGGTCGAGGTCGCGGGAGAGCTGCTCCTTGGCGCGCCGGTGATGGAGCGCGAGGGCGGATGGAATCTGCTCTGTAAGTTCTTCGACAACATGGGGCCTATTCCCCATCACCTGCACCAGAGCGACGCGCATGCCAAGCTCGTTGGCCGTCGAGGGAAGCCCGAAGCGTACTACTTCCCTCCCCAGTACAATCAAACGGACAACGACTTCCCTTACACCTTCATGGGGCTCGAGCCGGGCACGACGAAGGACGAAGTGCGCCGGTGCCTCGAGCGCTGGAACCAGGGCGATAACGGCATTCTCTACCTCTCACGCGCCTATCGGCTCGAGCCCGGAACGGGCTGGCAGATCAACCCCGGCATCTTGCATGCCCCCGGCTCGCTGGTCACCTACGAGCCGCAGGTCAACAGCGATGTGTTTGCCATGTTCCAGTCGGAGGTCGACGGGCGCATCATCGACTGGAGCCTCCTGACCAAGGACGTGCCGCCGGAACACCACCAGGATCTCGACTACCTCGTTGGCATGCTCGACTGGGACGCCAACGTCAACCCGACCTTTGGCCGGGACAACAGATGCTTCCCTCGCCCTGTGCGGCCGTTGGCCGAGAGCGAGCAGGAAGGGTATCGCGAGCAGTGGGTCTGCTACGGGACGCCGTACTACTCCGCGAAAGAGCTCACCATCCTGCCGAAGCGGACGGTCACGATTCGTGACGAGGAGGCCTATGGGCTGATTCTCACGCAGGGCTACGGCAGATGCGGGCCGCTTGCGGTGTCCACGCCGTCGATGATTCGCTTCGGCGAGATGGCGGAAGACGAGCTCTTCGTGACCGCCGACGCGGCACGGGCGGGCGTCGGCATCGAGAACCTGAGCGCGACCGATCCGCTGGTGATGTTGAAGCATTTTGGTCCGAGGCCGGTGGAAGCGACGAGGGGCAAGGGGATAAAGGGATAAAGGATAAAGGCATGCACAAGCATCCTGCGCTTCACAATGCGATGTGGCCGGGGCTGGTCGGCAAGGGCGGTCCAGGCGCGGAGCCGCCCATCGATCTGGAGACGATGCTCGACCTCACGGCGGGCGCTGCGATTGACGGCACGGCGTTCGACGGCGTGGATTTGTTCCTCTTCGATCCGCACGTCAGCATCGACTCGTCACGGGACGACCTCGAGCGGCTCGCGGATCGCATCCGCGCACGGAATCTCGTGGTGGGCTCGCTGGTGGCCCCCGTGTGGCCGCCCACCGGCGGTGGGTCGGCGATGGGCACCGAAGCGGAGCGCGAGAGCTTCCTCACGCAGGTGCGCAAGGCGTGCGGGATCGGCAAAACGCTGCGCGACATCGGCATCCGACGCTACGGCATCATCCGCATCGATTCGGCCGCCGGCCCTGGCGAGTGGGCGAAGGATCCCGCCCGCAACAGCAAGAAGATCGCCGACACGTTTCGCCAGGCCTGCGACATCGCCGAGGATCACGGCGAGCGCCTGGCTGCCGAAGGCGAGATCTGCTGGGGCGGGATGCACAGTTGGAAGCGCATGGCGGAGCTACTGGAGATGGTGGGCCGGCCCAAGACGCTGGGCTTCCAGGCGGACATGGCGCACACGCTGCTCTATACGCTCGGATACAACGCCCCTGAAGACCGGATCCTTCCAACCGACTACGACTGGTCCCAACGTGAGACGTTGGACGAGGCGCTTCGAACCATGACGCGTGTCCTGCGCCCGTGGACCATTGACTTTCACGTGGCTCAGAACGACGCCACCGTCAAGGGATCCGGCTCGCACGACAAGACCGGGCGTCATTGCTTGCCCTTCGATCCAAACGGCAAGCTGGACATCGCCCGAGACGCCGGCGCCTGGCTGCGTGATGACGCCGGCCAGGTTACACGCTGCTTCGAGCACGTTTGCTGGGACGGCTGCATGTTTCCAAACGAGATCATGGCGAAGCCGGAGACCTGGCACGACGTGCTCCGCGTGATGGTCGAGGTGCGGAACGCGCACGGGTGGGACTAACCACGAAGGGCACGAAGAACTTCACCACGAAGGACACGAAGAGC
>JBOGIN010000016.1:0-2812 GCA_050742275.1 Vicinamibacteraceae bacterium | reverse complement strand
GCGTCGCGTCGTGGCTGAAACTCGGGGCGCGGCGACTCGGGGGAACGCCGTGGGGATGCGAGCCGCCCGCGGCACCAGCGCGGCGGCGCGCAGGCCGGGGGCAATCCCTGGGCATTCCCAAAACTCCTCAGCACCGATCCTCTCCGCCAGAACGCCATGAATCAGCAACAGCGGCGGTGAACTCGTCGCCATCGACCTGACCGTATCGTCGCAGCTTCAACCCCAACGCATGCCTCCTGGGCGGCACGCCCTGTCGTGGGTTCCCGGTTCGCCCACCCGACGTCGACCAGGACTGACTGAATACAGAACGCCGCACCGAACGCCGGCATGGAGGACGAAGGAACGCGCACGGAACGGCATTGAGGGGTGCGGCAACCTCACCCCGAGCTGGCGTTTGGGAACGCTCGACGCCAGTCGTTCTGCCGGACACCGACACCGCTCATCTCTGCAACATCGAAGCCCCCGAAGCGGCCAACAGGGCAACGCGGAACTTCTTCCGCGACACGGGCCGTAGCGCTATGTCCCTCCTCCAGACCGCTCGCATCCGTCACGGACGCCCGGCGCGGTGCAATGGCGTTGGCCGTCACTGAACCACGAAAACTACCAAGTTGCGCACCGTGAGAATCTCACGCTCGACGAATCTCCACTACGGCACGTTCGTCAAGATCGACGTAGCGCTCGATTCGCCAGACATCATCGTTCCCATAGCGCCACAGAACGAAATAGTTGCCCTTGTGCTCCTGGGTCGCGCCACCATCGAGGGGCTCCATGATTGATCGGAACGCTCCGGTCTCGTACGCCCAGCCACCGCCCTCCCGTGAGGTCGCGGGGCTCAGCCTCAAGTTGTATCTGAAGGCCCCCATGAACGGTTCGAGCCACCGCCTGAAGGCCGCTCGGCCTTGCAGCGGATCGCCGACGGGTGGGAACCACACGACGTCTTCGGTGACAATCGCCGCGTAATCGTCGACGTCGCCTCCCTCGACGGCGGTGACCCAAGCGTGCCGACGTTCGCGTGCTCCATCACTTGCTGTCATCGGACGCCTTGATCGGAAGGAAGATGGCCTACTCGAAGCCTACGGGCGCAAGCGCAGGCGTACCGTGCCCAACGAGACGGCGATGAGCCCGGCGCAAAGCTGCCACACACCGTTCCCACGGGGCACCCCGATGATGCCCGACACCTTGAGCGCAGGCGTCAGCCACCGCATCGGCGACCGAACGACAGCACCGACGTCGTTCATCTCAGCGCGACGCGCTCCGATCAGGCATTGACGTGTTCATCGGCGGCATGTGCCCCACGCCCGACCGGCCCGGCGCCTCGCCTCGGGCAGCTCTTCCGGACCGAGGATAACAGGGCGAGGATCAAGATGATGATCACCTCGCTCCCAGACAGGTTGAGCACGACGCCAGCCCGAGATCCGGGATCGGACGTCGGCGCGCGATCCCGGAAGTCTGCAGGGCCGCGGTCAGCCGGTGGTCGCCGGCTCGGAGGCGGTGGTCGCTGGCGCCGTGCCCTCGGCAGCCGTCGTCGGTGCTTCGCCATCGCTCGGTGCCGCGGCCGCCTGCTGTGACTGCGCCCACGCGTCGGCGATCTTCCAGTAGACGGCCAACTCGGCGTTGAGGGCGTCGATCTGGGCCTGGTTGGGCGTCACATTGTTGACCGGATCGGCGATCAGCGACTCGACATTGGTGCGCGGCCGACCGACCTCGTCGTCGATCTCGCCGACGAATTCGACGTCGCATGCCTCGAAGATCTCGACGATCCGCAAGCTGCCATCGGGGGCGGCAGCAGCGAGGAGGGCGGCAGCGAGCAACGGCTCGCCGGTATCCCCGTCGCACTCGGCGGCCAGGATCGCGGCGAATTCCTCCGACGTCGCGGTCGCCGGAGCGATCGTCGTTGGTGCGGCAGCCGCCTCCGAGGTGGCGGGGGCCGCCGGCTCGCTGGTGTCTGGAGGTGTGGTGGCCGCAGCCTGCGCCGCGGCCGCCATCACGGCGAGCGCCGCCACTACAGCGGCGCCGCCGCCTACGAGCCACCGTGAGCGCAGTCGTTCCCCGTCCGTGCGTGTCGGTGTCATGGTTCCTCCCGTCGGTACGCGCGCCAGCGGCGCGGCCGAACGAATCAACCGTAACCACACGGAGCCGTCTGGGCGCGCCGCGACGCCGCTTGACACAATCAGCAGTCGTGCAAAAACGGCTGCCGTCGCTGCTCGACCCGCCGATCGGATTTGCCCACCGCGGCGCACGCGATCGAGCGAGCCGATGCGACGATCGGATGCCTGCTCCAGCAAGCGCATCCGATTCGGCGATCGGTCGTGAACGACTGTCGGCCCTCGTCCCGGCGGTCCAGGCGTCGACGAGCACCGAATGTGAACACCAGAGTGAACGACTCGGACGCTTCCGCCGGGCGCGTACAGATCACTGGCATGTCTTTGCGTCTGCAACCATCGGCAGGGTTACCGCAGCTCGGAGCTCAGTACTCCACGCCGTCGAAGCTGACACCTGCTTCTCGTGAGGACGCGTTTCCGTGTGCACGGACCTCTTCACGGCGACGTGGCGTTCTGGCAGAGCGTCGAGCTTGAATAAGTTGGCACCAGACCACGGAGGCCCAGTGAAGATAGCGATCCTCGGCTGGGGTTCCCTCATCTGGGATCCCCGAGACCTCCCTCGAGACGGTTCTTGGGAGCGGGCGGGCCCCTGGGTACCGCTCGAGTTCTCAAGAGTGTCAAGCGATTGTCGGCTCACCCTCGTGATAGATCGAACCAATGGAGACGGCTGCGAGACCGGCTACGCCGTCAGCCCGCGTTCGGACCTCGAC
>JBOGIN010000015.1:0-3983 GCA_050742275.1 Vicinamibacteraceae bacterium | reverse complement strand
AGCGAGAACGCAAGCGACACCCGTGCCGGCGCGTTGCCCGTGTTGGTCACGCGATAACGCAGGACCGCCGCCGGGAGCCCCGATTCATCCGGCTCGTGTGGGACGAACGGCGTGAACGCCTCGAGCGAGACGTCCACCGGCATTTGTGAGTCGTCGAAGTCGATGCGCGCCAGCGGGAACTCTCCTGTGAACGTGGCGCTCGCGAGCCGCGGAAGGCCCGGGGCGTTGTCGGCGCCAAGCCCCGAGGAGCCCTCATACGGCGGGAGAATGCGCGCCTCCAGCACACGCGCGACCGGGGGCTGGTCTCCGACCTTGACCCAGATTGCCGGGAAGGCATAGCTCGGCTGCCGCCCCTTGTCCGGCCTGTTGAAGATCTCCCAGTCGCGCAGTTGACCTCGCCCGCCCAAGCTGACGCTTCCGGCACCGACGCCGCCGAGGGGAAACGCCAGCATCTTGAGCTGTGGACCGCGAAACACGCGCGGATAGGTCAACGCCGCCGCGTCGGGAGAAGGGACCGTCGTCGGTGACGGCTCGTCGCCCTTGGGCTGCGTCGCGGGCGGCTGTGTCTTCCCCGTCGCGATGTCCGGCGTCGCGGCAGCACCGGCGGCCAGCGTCATCTGCTGCAGAAAGGTTCGACGTCCGCGCTTTGTGCTCTTCATATGATCCTCAGCGTCATGCAACGCGCGGCCTGAAGGCCGCGCGCTACATCCGGCGTTGCAAGAACCTTCAGGCCCTCGTCTCCTCTACCGCGCCACATGGTAGATGGACACCGATCGATTTCGGAATACCGGCCCGAACCAATCAGGATTCGCATTCAATACGCGCTCGAAGTTGGGGTACCTGCGGCGCTCGGGCGGCCCGACGACCAGATAGTCGATCCTGAGCCGGAGCGCCCGCTCGTGCACCTGTCGCGCGTCGCGCATATGGTACATCCCTTGTACGGTGCGGCTGGCGTTCATGTACTTGGCGAGCGGCACCATGGAGATGGGAATGCCGGCCGACATGCGCCGCTCGGCAAAGGCAGGCACGTACGCCCAGGTCGCCGCGTTGCGCACGTAGGGCTCGACCTGAACGATGGCATCAGGTCGCGTGAAATGCTTGATCCAGTCGAGCGCTTCGATCTCGTTGCGGCTCAGGACGAGCGTCCAGCGAAAGTTGCCGGCGGGGCTCGTGACCCTCTCGCGATTGCTCAAGTCCTGCGTGTTGTAGAGATCGATTGCCGTCGTCGGAGCGGCCGCCAGGGCGAGGACGAGCGCAGTTACCGCTGTCGCAATCTTCGTGCGGACACCGGCCTTCCACAGCTCCTGGAACGCAACGCCCACGAGGACCGCCAGCGCCATGAACAGGAAGTGGCCGGACCGCCACCCGACGTACACGAACTGATGATCCCGGACGTCCACGAAGAAGTAGAACAAGAGCGATATCGCGATCACGACGCCGATAACGCCGAGAGCCGGAGCGCGGCGGCGCACCGCAAGCCATGCGCCGAACGCGCCCGCGATGAGCATCGGACCAAAGCTCAAGAGGATCGCCACGACCGGCCTGGTCGCGGCCGCGGGGTTCAATCGAATCCGCACGAGCAAATCGGCCCTGTCGGCGTAGTGCAGGGCGCCGGCCAGCATCAACCCCAGCACGAGCGGCGCCGCGCCAGCCAGCGCGCCGGTGGCAATCGCCCACCACTGCAGTGCGACCATCAACCGGATGACGACATACAGGGCGACCATGGCCGTGATCATCACGGCGGAGAACGTGCTCAGCAGAAGGCAGGCGGCCAGCAAACTGCCCACCATCGCCATCAACATTGGCCAGAGAAAGGGGCGAGGGGCCACGGGCAAGGGGCCAGGGGCGAGGTACGAGGTCGAAGGTTCGAGGTTGGCCTCGCCCCGACCTTCGGTCGCGGCTCGCCCCTCATGCGGCGCCGGCTTCGCCGGCACCAGCAGGTTCGCTCCCCACACTTCGGGCCTGGCTTGAACCACGCAGAGCAGCGCTGAAAAGCCAATGGCGTACCCCATCGCGTGGTGAGGCTGATACAGCAACAGCCGGTGCAGGCCATCGACCGGCATGCTTCCATAGATCCAGCGCGTGATCGCGTCGATGTTCACGTAGCGCACGAGATCGAGCGGCGCGCCGACCGACCAGAGCGCCCATAGACGCTCGGCGCCTTCGAAGCTCGTGAACAGCACGCTTGCTGCGCAACCGAGGGCTGCCGCAGTCGGGCCGCGAACGAAGTGCCGCACGAAGAAGAAGAAGAAAGCAATGAAGACGAGATCGAGCGCTACCGAGCTCACCAGAAGCACCTGCTCGTTGGTGAGCTGCGGCCACTCTCGATACTCGACCGACGGCAGCAGGTGCGCCAGCCAGTAGTAGTGCAGGGCGTCGTCCAGATAGAACTGGTTGTGGGGCGGCATGTCGCCCTTGCTCAGCTCGGCGACGACCGCCATGCGCCAGACGAAGTCGGCGGTGAAGTAGGCGCGATACGCCCGACCGTCCTCCACCATCTCCCCGACACGTGCAAATGGCCGCCCGACCACCATGGGAACCAGCAGCAAGAGTAATAGGACGGCGGCAGCATCCTTGCGCGTGAAGGAGGGGGGCACGAGCGAGCCGGACCATCGACGCGCCGGCCAGGCGGCGGCCAGCGCGAGAATCGGCGGCAGCACCAGCAAGACGCCGCCCCGCAGGCCAACGATCCAGAGTCCGACGAGCACGAGACAGCTGAGCGCGTAGCCCCAAACCCCGCCCACCAACAGCGACGCCAACCATGTGCCCGGGCCGTACAGGCTCCGAGCGACGAGCACACCGGGCGCGCAGAACCAGAACGTGACGGCTAGGAGGAGGATGCCCCACGTCAGCGGGACGATCGCGGCAAGCGTGAGGCCGAGTGACAGGACGAGCGCTAGAGCTGCAGCCAGGCTCGGAATCATCCGGCTAGAGGCTCCGCAGCGGACGCAGTTCCGTAATCGAACGCATGCATGCGCAGCAGGCGCACACCAGACTTGACGTAGTTGAAGAGAACCCGCGGCGAGTCGACGCCACGCAACGTTTCGACCACGTGCGACGGCCGCAGGTAGAAGCTGAGGAGCGCCTTCCTTCTGAGCGCGATCAGCTCATCCGTCGAGAGCGACATCGTCCGGACGATGGGTCGGGCGTAGTCGCCGCGCGGCAGATCGGCTTCGTCGAAGAGCTGCATCTCCTTGGCCACTCGATAGTACTCCGTGCCGGGCAGCGGATAGGCGATGTTGAAGTCGAGGAACGTCGGGTCCAGCTTCTTGGCGAACGCGATCGTCTGCTCGACGGTCTCACGGGTCTCCCACGGAAGACCTATCAGAAAGAGGCCGTAGGTCTTGAGCCCGTGCTGCTTGCAGAGCGCGATTGCCCGTTCGGCGTCCGCCAGCTTGGCGCGCTTCTTCATCCGGTCCAGCATCTCCTGGTTGCCGCTCTCGATCCCGAATCCGACGATCCAGCAACCGGCTTTCTTCATCCACTGCGCTCGCGTCTCGCTGATTGTATCGACGCGGCCGTTGCAGCCCCACCTGATGTCGAGGCGGCGATCGAGAATCTTCTGGCAGAGCTCGACCACCCACTTCTCGTTCCAGGTGAACGTGTCGGCCCGGAAGAAGAAGTTTCGAATGCCGTGCCTGGTCACGCACTCTTGGAGCTCGTTGGCGATGTTCTCAGGCGAGCGTACCTTCAGCCGATAGCCGGAGGCAACCGTCACCGCGCAGTAGATGCACCGGTGCGGGCAGCCGCGTCCGGTCTCGACCATCGTAATCGGCTCGCCGGTGTCCGGCGCCACGTAGAGCTCGTTCGTGAGGAGGTGCCGCGCGGGAAACGGCAGCGCGTCGAGATCCTGCACGTCGATGAACGGCCGATCGGGCGTTCGCACCAGCGCGCCGTTCACGCGGTAGCTGATGCCGAGCACCTGCGCCCAGGAACCGTTGGTGGCAATCTCGGTGAGCGTGTGCTCCGATTCGCCGCGGACA
>JBOGIN010000014.1:0-3322 GCA_050742275.1 Vicinamibacteraceae bacterium | reverse complement strand
CCACGCGCGCCGAGACGGTGGCCACAGCGAAGACGCGCGCGCTCTGTTTGTTGGCGCTCGGCGAGCCCGCGCAAGCAGAGCGCGCGTTCGAAGCGCTCGTCGCGGCAGATCCGGCGGCGCGCCTCACCGAGGCGGATGCCGCACCGCGCGTGCGGGCGCTCTTCACCAAGGTACGCGTGCGCCTGCTCCCCTCGCTCGTGCGCGAGCGCTTCGCGGCAGCCAAGGCGCTGTTCTCGAAAGGGAAGCATGGCGAAGCGGCGGTGGCCTTTCGTGAGCTGAAGCCGCTCCTCAACGACGCCGACCTCCAGAAGGCGGGCGTGGCGGAGCTCGCGGACCTGGGCGTCCTGGTCGACGGGTTCCTGGCGCTGGCCGAGGCGGGGAGCAAGAAACCGCCGTCCGCGAAGCCTGCGCCGCCCAGGCCTGAGCCGGCCGAGACCCCCGATGGCGCCGAGCAGCAAGAGGAAGCCGCCGGGAAGCGCGTCACTCCTCCGACGATCGTGCCCCCGGTCGCCATCACGCAAGAGATTCCCGAGCCGCGCGGCGTCACCCTGCGGCAGGCAGCGACGCTCGTGCTCGAAGTCCTCATCGACGAGCAGGGCCGTGTCGAGCGCGCGGCGCTCCAGCAGCCTGTGCATCCGATCTACGACAGGATGGTCCTGGCCGCGGTCGACGAGTGGCGTTATCGGCCCGCGACGCGTGATGGGCGCCCGGTCAAGTACCTCAAGACAATCGAGGTCACCCTTCGCCCGTAGTGGAGGTGTGACAGCGAATGACGTCATGGTTCAACCACGAGGACACGAAGAATCTTCACCACGAAAGACACGAAGAGCACGAAGAAGAAGAACACGAAGAAACCAAATTGACTTCTTCTTTGTGTCCTTCTTTCTTCGTGACCTTCGTGCTCTTCGTGGTGAGAATCCTTCGTGTCCTTCGTGGTCAGACGTCGTTCAGGCCACGGTTAGCCCTAGTCTACTGCCGTGCATTCGACGAAGCTTTTAGAACGCAAAACGCACGCCGAGGCGCACCTGGCGCGGCGTCTGGTACGCCAGGACGCGGCCGAAGTCCGGGTTGAGCGTGCCAGGCCCGATCTCCGTGTAGTTGTCGTAATCGAGGGCGCGCTGGAGATTGAACAGATTGAAGGCATCGAATAACAGCGTGATGCTGGTAGGGCCGAATCGCAGCCCGTAGTCGGCGTGGACGCTCATGTCGGCCGTCACCGGGCTCCGCAGGCGAAATCCATCTTCCGTATCGAGGCCCGAGCCGCGCGGTGCTTCCGGGATCTCGCCGGCGGCCTCGTAGAGCGGGTTCGCCGCAAATGGGGTGAGCGGACGTCCCGACCCCACCTGCAGGCCGAGCCCGAGGTTCAACCGGATCGGAAAGCTGTAATTACCGTAGACCTTCCACTGGTGCGTCCGATCGTTTGGCAGGGGGCCGGCGCCCGCGTCGCCGAGATATCGAATGTCGCCGCGCCAACCGAATTGCGGGACGCCAATCTCCGCATACGAGGGATCGTTGGTGGGAAAGTCGAAGAGCGAGGTGACAACCGGGTCCGACTGACCGTTGTCGTTGCGATAGAAGCCCTCGAACGTGCCGGACAGCCGCGACCACCGATACGACGCCTGCAGCCCCCAATTGTCCGCGAAGCGCTTCGCCGCCATCAGCTCGACCGCGTCGTAGTCATGACTCGCCTCCTCGAAGCTCGCCCCGATACCCGGAAACTCCAGCACCATCGTCTGCGCGTCCGGGTTGGTGACGAAGTACTCGACGCTGTTGCCGACATCGTCCGGAAACAGGAAGTAAGCGGCCATCGGCGCCGTGCCGACATCCTCCAACACACGTCCCTGCGAGCGGTGGACGTAGCGTACGCTGAGGTTTACGCCTGGCCACGCTTCGTACTCGACTCCGGCGACCACCTCATCGAGGTACGTGGACCTGGCGTCCGGATCGAACCGCGCGGGATCCTGGCCCGCCTGAATGAAGTGAATGTCGTCTCCCGCGGGCCCAGCGATGACGCCATTGGGAATGGGCTGCGTCAACGCGGCATCGAAGTAGTCCGCCCTGGTCGTGCCCGCATCGGATCCCAGGGCGCGCGCGGCGAGGTCGTTCGGGATCTTGGCGAAGAAGCGCCCCCAGTTGAAGAAGACCTTCGACCGCCCGTTGCCGGCAATGTCGTAGGTGGCCCCCAGGCGTGGCGCCCAGTTCTGGTCCCAGGTGATGTCCGCAAGGGTCCCTTCCAGCGTCTGCTGCTCGTAACGGAAGCCCGGTTGAATCGTCAGGCGGCTCCCCACGCGCCAGGTATCCTGTAGAAAGAAACCGAAGTACCGCTGTGTGGTGTCGCGCAGCGTGCTCGTGTTCGCCCGCCGGACGCGATAAATCTGTCCGAGGATCGGATCCGGGAGGATGCGAACCTCCGCCCCCGTCACGGTCTCGCTCCCATCCGGCAACAGGAACGTCGGACCGGTCCTGTCGATGATGTTGTCGTAGTCGATGTCTTCGAGCAGGAGCCCAAATCGGACCTCGTGGCCATCGACGTAGTGCGTCGACTTCACGGAGTACTGGAGGTTCGTGCCGTCGTTGTCCTCGACGATGCCAAGGCCGCCCGAGCGTCGAAACGGCTCGACGGTCTCGTCGATGACGTCCCACGCGTCCACCACCGGCTGTTCCTCGATGGCGTTCTGGGCGCGCGAGACGGCCGCCTCGAACAACCATGTCGGCGCCGGGGCCCCTTCGTACTTGACCACCTGGCTATGCCCTCCATACGTGAGCGAGCTGAATCCACCCGTGTCGTCACGCAGGAGCGCCTCGTCGCGCTGTGGCCCATTGCGGCCTTCCGCAGGATCGCCGAAGAAGGAGGCATCCAGGCGATGGCCATCGCCGGCCTGGACCGTCGCCTTCGCGGCATAGGTCGTAACCTGCCGCTCACGCTGGACCTCGCCCAACGCGCGAAGCGGCGCCTGCTCCGGCGCGATCCGCGTCCGTGCTTCCCACTGTGGGTCGAGGGCGGCAAAGAAGAACGCCCGATCCGGCACGATCGGCCCCCCCAGGTCGAAGCCCACGTCGGTCAGCGAGCTGCCCGTCGTGTTGACGGCTTCCTCGCGGGACAGGCTCTCCGACACGACCGGCGTGTACTCCCCCTCGAGCGCGTCCGACTGCCCGTAGCCGAAGGCGCTGCCGTGGTACGCATTGCCGCCGCTCTTGGTGATGACGTTTACGACGCCGCCGGTCGCTTGACCGTGCTCTGCCTCGAAGCCGGCGGTCTTCACCTGCACTTCGCGCAGGAAGTCGAAGGGCACGCCGTTGCCCAATGAGCCAAAGATGATCG
>JBOGIN010000013.1:0-4043 GCA_050742275.1 Vicinamibacteraceae bacterium | reverse complement strand
ACGCGGATCCGCGCGAGGAGCTCTTCCGGACCAAAGGGCTTGGTGACGTAGTCGTCCGCACCGAGATCCAACGCGTTGACCTTGTCCGCTTCGGCTCCGCGTGCAGAAAGCACGATGATGGGCGTCTTGGCCCCAGCCCGAATGCGGCGGCACACTTCAGTGCCATCGAGATCTGGCAATCCCAGGTCGAGGACGACGAGGTCTGGGGTGTGCTCGGCGAGCATTCTGATCGCGTCGTTGCCGGTCGCAGCAACGAACACATCGTAGCCGCGCGCGCGGAGCAGCGGCGCCACGGCACGTTGGATAGCCACCTCGTCGTCGACGAGCAGGATTCGTGGACGTTGCGTCATCTGATCGAGGATATCGCTGGCTCTGCCTCCTTGACGGCTGCGGGAACGACAATCGTGAACTGCGCGCCCTCGTCCGGGCAATTCTCCGCCCAGATGCGGCCCTGCTCGGCGGCCAAGAGCCCGCGCGCAATCCAGAGACCCATTCCCGTGCCAGAGGCGAGTGCCTTGGCGGAAGCGCCTCGGTAGAACCGCTCGAACAGGTGCGGCAGGTCGGCAGGTGCGATGCCAGGGCCGTGATCCCGAACCCGAATCACCAGCCCTTCGGCCGTGACCTCGAGTCGGACGTCGATGGTCGAGCCGGCGGGCGTATAATTCGAGGCGTTCTCCAGCAAGTGCGCCAGCGCGATGGCAATCAATCGCGGATCGAGCCGCAGCGGAACATCGGGCTCGATCGTCACGTCCACCTCGTGTTGCAGCAGCGCGTGTCCTGTCTGATCGCGCGCTGCGGCGACGATCTCGGAGGGATGGGTCCACCTGGCCTCGGCTGAAACGGCACCGGCGTCGATACGTGCCATGTCGAGGAGGTTCTGAAACAGCCGGGTCAGACGCTCCGCTTCGGCGAGAATCAGGTCGCTCTGCTCGACCCGCTCGTCAGCCGTCAGCCCCGCGGCCGTGATATTGCTCGCTGCGACACGAATGGCCGTGAGCGGCGTACGGAGGTCGTGCCCCAACGATGCGAGGATGGCGGTCTTCAACTGCTCGCTCTGACGTGTCAGCTCTGCCTCTTTGCGCTCCTCGAGAAACTGCGCCCGCTCGATCGCGATTGCCACGAGACCTGCCAATGCATCCAGAGTAGCAGGCTCCATCGGCCTGCCCGAGGCAGCGAGAAGACCAAGGGGCTTGGTGCCCACGCGCAGCGGCACGACACGAAGCGAGCGACCGTCGATCGTCATTGCCTCCCCGCCATGGGTCTGTGCTGACGTCAACGCGACGGTGAGTTGCCGCTTGTCCAATTCAATCGCTCGGGCGCCTGCGTCGAATACGTCCCAGTCGTGTGACCGAGGCAAGGCAATCGCCGCGACGTCGAGGTCGAACCGGCGAGCAATGGACCTGGCCAGCGTAGACATGGCGTGACCGCTCTCGGACATCAGCAGCACGTCGCGACTCAAGCCAAAGAGACGCGCGAGCTCGTCCCGGCGCACGGCGGCCTCCTGCGCTCGAGCGCGAGCCGCAGCAGAGAGCTGGCTGGCGATGACGGCGACCGCGAGAAAGACGACCAACGCCACCCAGTTCCGCGGGTCGGCGATCCTGAACGTGTAGAACGGTGGCAAGAGGAAGAAGTTGAACGCGAGTGTCGCCGCGACGGAAACGCCAATCGCGATACCGACGCGCACCGCGGTCGCCGTGATCAGGATGACCAACAGGAGCAGGAGCGCCGCAATCGTAGGATTCGGGAAGTCCTGGAGGGCGCGCAGAACCGCGATGACGAGACCCAATGCGGCGAGGCCGGCAGCGCCGACCACCAGGTCACGAGGAGGTCCGATCGCGTGTCGCATGCTAGCTGCTCTTCGCCGCGAACACAGGGAGGGAGAGCGCACAGACGTGGAGCTCGGTGCGAGAGAGCGTCCACCCTTCCATCGAAACGACGGTGCCATTGACGAAGTCTGCGTGAACCGCCTCCTGCAGCACGGCAAGCGCCTCCTCGTCGGACGCGCTGCGCTCGATGAGCTCGACGGTGGGTGCGAGCAGCTCGTACGCGTCGGCCAGGGACGCTCCCGGCGCGGCCGTGTGGAGAAAGCGCTCGCCGATCTGATGCACCGCCGCAAGCTCCGCCCCGGAGAAGTACGTGGCGACCACCGCGTCCGGCTTGGCGGTTGGGGAGCGCTTCCGACAACCGAGTTGGGCGACGAGCGGGATCCAGGGCAGCTGCGCGAGGGCCGCCTGCAGGAACGTGCGCCGCTTCACGCGAGGAGGAAGCATCAGAGCGTCTCCGCCAGATGGTCTGCCAGCCTGTGCGCGAGGGCGACGATCGTGAGGGTGGGATTGCACGCCGCACCGGTCACGAACACCGAGCTGCCCGCGATATAGAGGTTGTCGACTTCGTGCGCCCGGCAATGGCTGTTGACGACGCCCCGGGACGGGTCGCTGCTCATCGGCGTGGTCGCCATGTGGTGGCAACCAGCGTCGCGAATCCACGCGAAGCGGCCGTCCTGGAGAGGCGTCCAGGCGCGGCCAAGCCCCGCCCGGCCGAGCTCCCTGCCGATGAGCTCGGCCGCACGCCGCAACGCTTCGTTGTCTTCGGGTCTGATCGACCAATGCAGATCGATCCGCGGGACCCCCAACGCGTCGACCTCCTCTCCAAGCGTCATCCGGCTCTCGGATGTCAGCGTTTGCTCGGTCTGCAGCCTCAAGCGGAAGAGCTGCGGGCGGCCCGCTCGCGCGATCAGCGCCCGGACCGTCCTCACGGACAACGGCTCGATGTCGTCTTGCGCGGGAGAGCTTGGGTCGATGGTCGCGATGAAGTCTGGAAGGCGCGAGGCGGCGCGCGCCGCGGCGGAGAGCCCGAATGCGCCGTACGCGGTGACGAGCGTGCGCTGGCCATCCACCGGGATGTCCACCTCGTTCCGCGTGTAGAAGCGTAGATCGGGCGGTGTCATCAGAAAACCGATGCCTCGATGGTAATGGGGGTGCTCGAGGAAGTCGCCCACACGCCTACTGCCGTTGGCCACGCCTTCCGGTTGCTGCGCGTTCGACGCGAGAAGGAGACGGGGATTCTCGAGCCCGCCCAGCGCGAGCACGTAGCATCGTGCCTCTGCGCGAAAGGAGGTGCCCTCCAGCGTCTTGCACTCGAAGTGTGAGACGGGGCCGCCCGTTCTTGCGAGTCGGATCTCGACCAGGTTCGCGTGCAGATAGACGTGGATGTCGCGTGCCTGTGTGACGGGCTTCCGGTATCGCGTCCCGAAGCGTACGGGTGGGCTGATCTGGTAGAAGCGCGGCTCGATGACATCGGAGTCTGCCATCAGCAGCGGAAACCGCAATCGCTCGGCGAGAGCCGCGGCGTCGTAATCGAACCCACCCAGCCCCAGCGTGCGGTGGGCGCGCCGATAGTACGGCACGATCTCGTCGTAGGTCAGTGGCCAGCCGCTGCCGGGAATGTAGGAGCGTTCAGCAAAGTCCTCGGGCAAGAACGGTCGGCACAAGCCTTCCCAGTGATAGGTCGTGCCGCCGAACAGGCGCAGGCGGCACTGGTCCAATTGCCAGGTCGTGATGCCGCTCATCTTGCCCTGGTAGAGCGCCTGTACTGCCGGGTCCGGCTCGTATCCGCCGCTTTCGAGGACACACACCGTCAATCCCTTGTCTCGAAGGGCCAGCGCCAGCGTGAGCCCGGCAGCGCCCGCGCCTGCAACGCAGACGTCCGCCGTCAGCACCGCGCCTCCGGCGAGCTTTCGAGCATCCGAGATCAACGTCCGTGAACCTCCACCCGCGTCCGGATGCCGATGGCCTGAAGGACGAAGCGGACTCGCTTGCCCACCCGCTCCATGTGCGCTGGCACGGGCAGGCCCAGCAGCCGCAGATAGCCCACGACGTCGGGCACGCCGCGATCGAAGAAGACGAGGCCGTCCTCGTTCTGCGCCATGTGATACGAGCGCATGTCCCACGACAGCATCAGCTCGGCGAAGGCGGCGGGATCGCGCCACGGCAACGCACGTCCGCCGATGGCGAGCTGGGCTTGAATGATGGCCCGGCCCGCCT
>JBOGIN010000012.1:0-2325 GCA_050742275.1 Vicinamibacteraceae bacterium | reverse complement strand
GTCGTGAAGCGGAGCCCCTCTTGCAGCTTCATCAGCTCGGCTTCGCTCGAGGCCGAGAAGCTTCCCACCTCGATCCGCGGGCGCCAACGGCCGGCGGAGTCTTTGATGAACCTCCCCTCGAGGTGCTCGAAGCGGCCATCTTTCACGAGCCGTTGCTGATCGTCGTAGAACAGATCGAGATCGTCGTAGAGCAGGTTCTGGCGCACGACATGATCCGGAGCCGGCACCAGACCGATCCGCGCTCGGACGATGAGGGCGCACTGCCCCAAACCGGCGAGCGCCATCTCGAAGAGCTCCGGCTCGCGCTCGGACGAACAGGTTGTGAGTCGTCCCTCGCCGGTGACCACGTCGAGCTCGGTCACCATGTCCACGAGGCCGCCGTAGCGATGGCTCGTATGTCCCCACGTCCCCACGCTCACACCACCGCCCACCGAAAGCGACATCGTGTCCGGCATCACGCCGGGGGTCAGCGCTTTCTTCAGCGTGGCGCGATTCACCGCCTCCCATGTCGCTCCCGCCTCGACGTCGACGAAATCGTCGCCAACCCTCAGCACATCATCGAGCGTGGTCGAGTCGACGACGATCCCCGCTTCGGCTTGCGATTGACCGTACACCGAGTGACCCTGACCGCGTATCGCGATATGCAGATCGTGCTGGTTCGCGTAGCGCACCATCGCGACCACGTCCTCGACCGAGGCAGGCTGCAAGACAGCGCGAGGCGTGCGGTGAACGATGTTGCCGTTATCGAGCGCGATGGCGTCGAGCACGGCTTCGTCGAATGACAACTTGCCCGCGAGACGTGGCAGCCGCTCGAGCGGGCGCGCAGCGGATCCGTTCATAACCCATGAGCGCTTGTCCGGATCGAAGCCAACGACGAGCGCGCTCGGCGCGGCGAGAGCACTCGTCAAGAAGGCGCGGCGAGGGAGGCGGCCGGACGTCGAGTCCCCCATGTCTTCCAATACTATTCAAGTCTTGTGACGTTTACCGCATGGTGAATGGCAGGCAGGCCGGTCTGAAGGCCTGCGTGACAACTGACCGTTCCACGCGTACGCGGCTCACAGCCGCTCGATCTCATCGATTTCGGCCGCGCTCAGGCGGAACGTCGCCGCGCCGATGACGCCCTCCACTTGCTCCGGGCTGCGCGCACCGACAATCGCCGCGGTCACGGCGGGATGGCGGAGCGTCCATGCGATAGCCGTCTCGCCGGCGCTTCGGCTGTGCCTCTGGCCGATCTCCCCGAGCTTGTCGGCAATCCGGAGGTTTCGTGTCAGTTTCGGTTCCTGAAACTCGGCGCTTCCCCGCCGCCAGTCGTCTGCCGGCAGGCTCACCACGCGCTCCTTCGTCATGCGGCCAGACAGCAGACCGGATTGCATGGGCGCATAGACGATAACGCCCACCTGATGTGCTTGACACCAGGGTAGAAGCTCTTCCTCGGCGGACCGGCGCACGACCGAATACGGCGGTTGCTCGCTCGTCGCCGGCGCGATCGCCTCCGCACGCTCGAGATCCGCCACGGTGAAGTTCGAGCCGCCGATGTAGCGGACCTTCCCCTCCTGCACCAGCGAGGCAAGCGCGTCCCAGGCCTCCTCCAGCGATCCAGTGTCGGCGCCGGGCGGCGTTCCATGCCAGCGCGGCCAGTGAATCTGCAACAGATCGATGCGCTCGACACCGAGACGCCGGAGGCTGCTCTCCGCTTCGCAACGGATCGACTCGGCGCGCAGGCTGTGCGAGAGCCTCCTATCGGCATCCCATACCAAGCTGCATTTGGTGAAGATGTAGGGCCTGCTTCCCGCCTGGAGCTGGGCGACGGCTCGACCGACGACCTCCTCGGAGTGTCCGAGCCCGTACGCCGCGGCGGTGTCGATCCAGTTGACGCCCAGACCGACCGCGCGGTGAATCGCTCGAGTAGACGCCTCGTCATCCTGGGGCCCCCAGGCGAACTGCCAGCCGCCGCCACCAACGGCCCATGCGCCAAATCCAATCGGCGTAATGCGAAGATCACTCCGGCCAAGCTGTCGCGTCTCCATGACAACCGATTGTAATCGGAGAGGCGCCGAGGAAAAATGAACCGGGTACCTTTCCGGGACTCAGGAGCCCGGTGCCTTCCGGTGCAGCTGGTCCCGGAAAGGTACCCGCTTCATTTTTCCGCAGGGTTTGCTAGGATGCCTGCATGATGAGACAGCTCTGGCTGGTTTCGGCGTTGGTCGCTCTGGTCGGCCTCACCACTCATTCCCAGCCGAACGGCGGGGCCATTGCACAGCAGGAAGACGTGTCTTCGAGATCAACCGACGCATCCGTGAAGCTCATGACGCTGGATCCGGGCCA
>JBOGIN010000011.1:0-4843 GCA_050742275.1 Vicinamibacteraceae bacterium | reverse complement strand
GTCTAAAGACCGCGCGCTACATATGGGGACGGGTGGGCCCGGTGTAGGGGCGGTCCTAGAAGACCACCTTCAGCCCGAACTGGATCTGACGCGAGTCGAGCCGCGTGCCGGTGATCACGCCGAAGTTGGGCGTGCGGAGCTGGTTGCCTGGCTGACCCCAGATTGGATGGTTCGGCAGATTGAACACCTCCACCCGAAACTCGATGTACCGCCCATCACGGAGGGGAAACCGCTTGTTGGCCGACGCGTCGACGCTGACCATCCCAGGGCCGATGAGCGAGTTGCGCGCCACTGTCCCGTAGCGATTGGGGCCGTCCGGAGGATTCCGATCGACGAACGCCTCGGTGTTGAAGTAGCGCGTCCGGGTCCGCTCGCTCGCTGGCAGCTCCCAATCGATGCCGGTGGAGTCTGGGTAGCAGAACAGACCGCCATTCTGGACGTTGCCGGGTCCGCAGTACACGCTGAATGGAAAGCCATCCTGAAGCGTGACGATGCCGCCAAGCTGCCAGCCGCCGAGCACCCAGTCGATCGGACCGCTACGATTCAACCAACGCTTGCCGGCGCCGACCGGCAGATCCCAGAGCCAGGAGGTGGTCCAGCGGCGGCGGAAGTCGAACGCCGACAGGCCGCGCTCCAGCTCGAGGTCGTAGTTGTTCGAGGGTGTCAGCGTGTCGCCTGCCGAGGTGCGGATGCCGCTGCCATTGTCGATCGATTTGCCCCAGGTGAACGAGCTGAGAAAGCTGAGGCCGCGCGAGAATCGGCGCTGCACCTTCAGATACAGGGCGTGGTAGCTGGAATGACCCGGTGCGCTCATGACCTGGATGCTGCCAAACTTCGGGAACGGTCGTGCGAGGGTCTGGTCGGCAAGCTCGCTCGGCTCCGGGTTGTTGTAGCTCATGAGCCGGCGGAGATGAACGCCCGCTGACCCGAAATAGGTCGCCTCGACCGTCATCCTGTCGGTCAGCTCCCGCTGCACGCCGAGCGACCACTGCGCCACGTAAGACGTGGGCTCGTCGTACTGATTCGCTAGGATGAACGTCGGAGCACCTGTGCGAGCGAACGGCTGCTCGAAGCTGAGATTCGGGCGGAAGCTCTCGGCCGGCTCGTCGCGGCGGATCGTGAACGGCGCGTTGCGCACGACGTCGAACACCGCGTTGCCGATGTCGCGCACGTAGTAGATGCCCGCGCCCGATCGAAGGACGGTCTTTGGCGTGACGGTCCAGGCAATTCCGAGCCGCGGCGCGAAATCGTTGAAGTCGCTCTTGTAAGCACCGCGGCCGAAGCGTCCGTCGCGGACGTACCGCACGTCCGGCGCCAAGCGGAAGGCGGGATCGTCTTCGTATGGATCGCCCGTGCCCGCGCGGACGAACACCGGCTCGCGGGAGTTGTCCCACGCAAAGTCGATGTTCACGATGGCATCGTGCTTGTCATGGAACGGCTGGTCGTACTCCCATCGCAGCCCGTAGTTGATCGTGAGGTTCGACGCGATTCTCCAGCTATCCTGCGCGTAGAGCGCGAAGTAATTCGATCGAAAGTTGGCGATTGGGGCGCCGACCTGCGCCTCCGACCGATTGAAGTGGCCGAGGAGGAAATCGGCCATCGGCGCGCCACCGCTGGCGTCTGCCGGTGCGAGCGGATTCTCGGTGTATCGGCCGTCGAACCCGAACCGGCCGCGTGTGACCACGCCGCCGATCTGGTTGTAGCGCACGCGCCGAATCTCACCCCCGAACTTGAACGAATGCCGCCCCTTCGTCCAGGTGAAGTTGTCGGTGAACTGAATCGTCGTGTCGTAGTTGAGGAACGGCGCGTCGCTCTCCTCGCCGATGCCGGACAGGCCGTCGATCCCGATGTTGGGCACGCCCCAGTACAGCGGATTGTCGGTAGGAAGGTTGATGCCGAGGTTCGCGACGACGTTCTCCTGGTTGGCGCGGGGCGAGATGTGCGCGTTGCTCAGGTATCCGACGCCGACGCGCAGGTCGTTCACCTTGTTCGCGCCAAACGTCCGTGTGTAGGCGAGCACGCCTTGCTGCACGTCCGTATCGGTGTTGATCCCCATGTTGGGGATTCCGAACGGATCGTAGCTGCGCTCGCGCGAAATGCTGTGGCGGAAGAACCAGCTCGCATTGGACCGCTGCGCGAAATCGATGCGATAGGTGAGCTGGTCCGAGTTCACGCGGCGCGCCTCGTGGTTCACGAAGTTGGCGCCCTCAAGCTCCTCGTCCGGCAGCGGGTAGTAGTCCAGGAGCTGCCGAGAGACTGGATGTATCCGGTCCTCCGGGATGATATTGCCTGGAAACGCGGTCGGGGCCTGGATGACGTTCCCCTCGGCGTCGAATGCGCGTGTTGCCGGATCGTAGATGGGGATCAGCGCCCCGCTCTCGTCGCGTAGATGGGAGAAGTCGCCCGTGCGCCACGCGGTAAGCGGCACCGACGGCGACGACGTGAGCGACTTGCGCTCGCGCAATCCTTCCCAGTTGAACATGAAGAACAGTCGGTCGCGGCCGTTGATCTTGGGCAAGACGACAGGCCCGCCCAGCGTGAGGCCGTACTGATCACGACGAAACGGCGGAATCGACTCGTCCTCCGGATCGAAGTAGTTCTTGGCGTCGAGCGCTGAATCGCGCATGAACTCGAACAGCGTGGCATGGAACTGGTTCGTGCCGGACTTGGTCGAGACGTTCACCTGCGCGATGGCCCGCCCGTATTCCGCATCGAAGAGACCGGAGATGATGTTGAACTCCTGCAGCGCATCGATCGACGGCAGGAGCATGTAGGAGTTGAAGTTGAGGTCGGTGTTCTCGACGCCGTCGAGCGAGTAGTGGTTGAAATGAATGCGCTGGCCGGCCACATTCAGCGCGAAGCTGTTGCGTTGGCCGCCCATGCGTTGTTGGCCCTGAGCGGACGCCGGCCCGGTGGTCGTGGCGCCGGGCGTGAGCGACGCGAGCTGAAGGTAGTTCCGGCCGTTGAGCGGCAGCTCGACGATCGCCCGGTTTTCGATGACGGTGCCGACCGCGGCCTGCTCGGTCTGCAGCAAAGGTGCGCCGCCGGTGATCTCCACGACCTCGGTCAGCTCGCCGAGCTCGAGGGTCACCGGAATGCGGATGGCACTGCCCACCTGAACCTCGACGTCTCTGCGCTCGGCGGTTTGAAAGCCGGACAGCTCAGCCTTCAGCGTATACAGGCCAGGCAGGAGCGCCGGGAGCACGTAGATGCCTGTCGTGTTGGTGTACCCGACGCGGACGGCATTGGTGGCCTGATTGGTGAGCGTGATGGTCACGCCCGGCACGGCGGAGCCGGTCGCGTCCGTCACGACGCCGCTGATCTCGCCGGAAGGCGTCTGGGCACGCAGTGGAGCGACGAACGTCCCGAGCAGAAGGATCAACGCAACCACAAAGCCGCGGGGCATGACACCTCCGTTGTGGAAAGCCAGGCCTTGCCGTCGAGCGCAAGGGGAACCGCCGCGCCCAATGGCGCGCAAGCCGAGGTCGAGCGTGAAAGGCTGATGCGAAGATGTAGCCCACCTCGGGAGTGGATGTCAACTCGAGAGGAGGACACGAACCGCGCTGTTCGATTGACTGGCTGGCAGCGTTTCTCCTTGCAGGACATCACGGAACGGCTCGACAGGGGCGTGCCGCGACGGGACGTCTTGGGAGAGGAGGCGCGAACGACCGTGCTCGGCTCGCAGCGCGACCTGGACGAGGCGGGAATTGAAGGCTCTTCGGCCGCGACAATCGCGTCCATCGACTATTCGGATCTGCGGCAGCGCTTGGCGCGCGCGGTGGCCAGGATGTGCCCTGGCTGGCTGTCGAGTCAACGCGACGATCTGGTGCAGAGCGCGGTAGTGCGGCTCATGCAGCTCGTGAAGAAGAAGACCGTCGGAGGTGAGGGAGATCCGCCCTTCGCTCCGTTCTACCTGTACAAGGTCGCGTACAGCGCGCTGGTGGACGAGATTCGCCTGGTCAGACGTCGCCGTGAGACCGATATCGAGGATCACGCTGGTGGTGTCCGGGCGGTCGCAACGGAAGACCCGGAACGCGCCGCGGCTTCGCGGGAGGTTGGCCGGGCCGTCCGGGACTGTCTAGCCCGCATGACGCGCGATCGACGATTGGCGGTGACGTTGTACCTGCAGGGCCACACGGTTCTCGAGGCGTCTCGCATCCTGGACTGGCCGGTCAAGCGCACGGAGAACCTCGTTTATCGAGGCCTCGCAGATCTTCGAAAGTGCCTCATGTCGAAGGGAATACGACCGTGACGGACCGCCGCCCTTCGGACGAGAGACTCAGAGAAGCGTTTCAGGCGCTCGGGGAGACCGCGCGTGCGGAGTGCTCCGAACAAGAGCTGGAGCGCATCTGGCAGGCGGTCTCGGGCGAGTTGCCTGCAGTCGAGCGCCGCGAGTTGGTGGACCGGCTGTCCACCGATGCCGCGACCGCCGAAGCGTGGCGAGGCGCGTGGGCGCTCTCGCAGTCACCACGCGAGGGGGCGCCCGCTTCCGACGCACCCCGCGCCAGATTCTGGACGTCGTCGTGGCTGGCAGCGGCCGCGGTTCTCGTCATCAGCCTTGGCGGGCTCCTGTTCCAGCTCAATCGGAGACCCGCGGACGACACGTTTCGCGAACCGGACCGCCAGGTCGTTGGGTCGCTCGTTCCGACAGGCGCGACGTTGCCACGAGACGCGTTCCGGCTGCGTTGGACACCGGCACCCGAGGGCTCACGCTACCAGGTCACGGTGACGACGGAGGACTTGCAGGTGTTGACAACGGCGCCAGAGGTGACGGTGGCGGAGTTTCTCGTGCACGAGGATCTGCTCTCGAGCGTCGGCTCGGGAGAGCGGCTGCTCTGGCGGG
>JBOGIN010000010.1:0-2987 GCA_050742275.1 Vicinamibacteraceae bacterium | reverse complement strand
GCTCCAGGTTGCGGCACAGCTTCCGATTCAGCCGCTGCGGTGTCGGCAGCATCCGGCTTCGGCGCCTCCGACCCGTCTTGACTCTCCGTCGAATGACACGCTGCAAGGAGCAACGAGAACACGCAGGCATGGGTGACGAGATGTATCGCTCTTTGGACCATCAGAATCCTCGCGGCGGAAGGGGGCCTCTGTGAATTCTGCTTTCCCCGACGTCGTGGGTCAACTCGCCCCATCCTACGTGAGCCGATCGACGCGCCGTTTGACTTGACTTCCATAAACACCTTATGGGAGACTTCTTTGACCCTAAGATGGTTATGGAAGAATCGCGCAAAGCCGATCTCTTACAGGGCACCCTGGAGCTGTTGATTCTTCGGACCCTCGCGACCGGCGAGAAACACGGCTACGAGATTGCCGAATGGATTCACGTGGCATCCGCCGACGCCCTGTCCATCGAAGAAGGCGCCCTGTATCCAGCCTTGCATCGTCTCGAGCTGCGCGGTCTGCTCACGGCCCAATGGGACGTCTCGGAGAACAACCGTCGCGCGAAGTATTACCGGCTGACCGCAGCCGGCCGGAAGCGGCTCACGGAAACGACAGATTCCTGGCGCCGGACGAGCGCGGCGATCAACCGGGTGCTCGAAGCCACCTGATCGAGGGATACGTGGCCGAGTTGTTGCACAGCGTGCGCCTTCGGATCCGCGCGCTCTTCACACGCGCGCGGCTGGATCAAGACCTGCACGACGAGATCGCGCATCATCTCGCGATGCGCGAGGCGCAGCTCAGTCGGTCGGGCACGACACGTGCCGCCGCGCAGGCCAGACAACGGTTTGGGAGTGTCGCGAAGGTACAGCAAGAGCTGCGTGAGAAGTGGACGTTCGCGCCGCGCCTGGGCAAGCGTCGTTCAGGATTTCAGATACGCCGCGCGCATGCTCCGGCGGAGCGCCGGGTACACCGTCGTGGTGGTCGCGACGCTGGGCCTCGGCATCGGTCTCAATACCGCTACCTTCACCATCGTCAACGCCGTCCTCATTCGGCCGCTGGGCTTCTCGGAGCCAGAACGCCTCATAGCGCTCCATGAAGGTCCTTCGGCGGGCGGCGCCGACCGGAAGTTTTCTCCCCCTGACTTCCTCGATTTCGAGCGCGACCAGCAGTCGTTCGAGCGTGTGGCGGCGTATGACAACCTTCCCCTCGAGCTCTCCGGAAGGGGTGAGCCAGTCCGCATCGAGGGCGCCAAGGTGTCGGCGGACCTGTTTTCGGTGCTCCGTGTCCGGCCGCTGCTGGGCCGCGGCTTTACCCGCGACGAGGACCGGCCGGGTATGTATGTCGCCGTGCTGAGTTGGAGCCTCTGGCAGACACGTTATGGAGGGACCCGGTCCATCATCGGTCAAGCGATCACGCTCGACCGCCGCCCTTATACCGTGATCGGCGTCATGCCGCCCAGCTTCGAGTTTCCGCGCCGCGGTCCGGACGGAAACAACGTGCCTGCCAGCGTGTGGGTGCCAATGGCATTCACCGACGAACAGCGGCAGGGGCGCGGCAGCAATCACCATCACAGCGTCATTGGCAGCCTGAAGGAGAACGTGTCAATCGCAGAGGCCAGGGCAGAGCTCGACGTGCTCGCTCGACGGATCAATGCCAACTACCCGCCGTCACTGCGGAGGGCGGGGTTTTCGATCGGTCTAGTGGCTCGCCCCCTCGACGAGGAGATCCTCGGGAGGGTCCAGCGTCCCCTCTTGCTGTTGTTGGCCGCAGTCGGCCTCGTGCTCCTCGTGACGTGCGCGAACGTCGCAAACCTCGTGCTGAGCAGGGCCGCGTCGCGCACACGTGAAATCGCCGTGCGGACCGCGCTCGGCTCGAGCCGCACGCGACTCGCTCAGTTGCTGCTCGCCGAGGCAGCAATCCTCTCGACGGCCGGTGGCTTGCTCGGTCTGCTGTCTTCACAGCTCATTATTGGCACGGTGCCCGCTGTCGTCACCGAAACACTCCCGGCCGTGCAGGACATTTCGATCGACCTTCCGGTGCTGGTGTTCACGGCGAGCATTGCGATCGCGACATCGATCCTCTTCGCGCTCATCCCGCTAGTCACCATCGGCCGAGGTGGTCCAGGACCGGTGCTTCAAGAGGAGGCCTCGCGTACGACGCCTGGGACGCGACGGCACCGACTGCAGACGGGCCTGGTCGTGTCCACCGTGATGCTCACGTTCGTCCTCCTCGTCGGCGCAGGGCTCTTCATCAGAAGCTTCTCCGCCCTCATGGGCACGGACGCAGGGTTCAATCCGGACGGAGTGCTGACGGCAAGTCTCACGCTTCCTCGGGCTGGCTACAGCACGGCCGCGCGTGTGCGCGCCTTCCACGATGCGCTGTTTACTCGGGCCTCCTCTTTGGCGGGCGTGCGCTCCGCAGCGCTGGTCACCGATCTGCCGCTCGAACGATACGAGCATCGCACGCTCTCGGCCGAAGGGGCCGAACGTAACGCGAGTACGAATCTTTCGTGGGTCTACGGGCCGTATTTCCAGACGCTCGGGATTCGCCTGAAGCGCGGCCGGCTCTTCTCGCACGTCGAAGATGTCGAGCCGAGAGGGGTTGTGATCGTCAACGAGCGGCTGGCTCGGACGTTCTGGCCGGGACAGGAGGCTGTCGGGAAGCGGCTTCGGTGGGGTCCCAACATTCCGGAGAACACCAACCCCTGGCTCAACATTGTCGGTGTCATAGAGGATGTCGCTGACGGGCCGCTCGGCGTCGAGCCGTTCATACACGCATACGAGCCGTTCAGCCAGTTTCCAGACGAGGTGTTGGACAACATTCCGACCACCTTTGGCAGACAGGTCAAGCTGGCCCTTCGGACAGAGGTCGATCCTCGGATGCTCGCGTCCGCTGTCCGTGCGGAGATCGGTGACCTCGATCCGGAGCTTGCCGTTGAATCGGTCGCGCCAATGGCCGATCGTCTCAATGAGGTGGTCGCCCCGCGGCGATTCAGTGCCATGACG
>JBOGIN010000009.1:0-5812 GCA_050742275.1 Vicinamibacteraceae bacterium | reverse complement strand
ACCGCGCGCATCCAGCAGCTTGATGAGATTGTACCAATGAACTAGTATAATAATTCAAGTGAGCATCATTGCGGTCGACACTCGTGATCCCACGCCGATTTACGCCCAGCTCGAGCGCGGGTTGCGGGCGGCAATCGCTGCGGGCCGCTTGCGCCCCGGGGATCAACTGCCGACCGTCCGCCAGCTCGCCGTCGATCTGCGCGTCAACGCCAACACGGTGGCACGTGTGTACGCGGAGCTCGAACGTGCGGATGTCATCGAGACCCGGCGCGGCGTCGGGTCGTTCATCCGGGCCACGCCCGCGCGAGCGCACCCGCCGCGCGACCGTGACCGTCGCCTCCGTGCATTCATCACGCGTGTGCTTGCCGACGCGGAAGCGGCCGGCTTCACCCTTGGCGATGTCGTTGCGGCCCTACGCGCGCATCATCCGTCGTCCCGTCGTGTGTCCACAAGCTCAGCAGATGTCGAGCCGAGTCGTCTACCGGCCGCGGCACGACGCCGCGAGCGGGTCAGAGGCTGACAGGGAGGAGGAGGAAATGATCTCCATCGCTCTTGGTCGTTGGTCAGAAGCGGCGCGCGGTCACCAACCGCGCGTCAACGTCGTCGGCGTCGCGATCCTGTTCTGTGCGGTTGGACTGGGTGCGCTCGGATCGATTGCGACGGAAGGCCTGCTGCCGCTCATCGCGATGACCGCCATCGGCTTCGTCTTCATGCCGTCACCCCGGATCGCACAGCAGTGGGAGCGGGCGGTCGTCTTGCGGTTCGGGCGTTTCATCGGGTTACGCGGCCCCGGGTTGTTTTGGATCACACCCTTCGTTGACCGTGTGTCTGCCTGGATAGACCAGCGCACGATCACAACCGACTTCGCGGCGGAGCAGACGCTGACGTCAGACACCGTGCCGGTGAACGTCGACGCCGTGCTGTTCTGGATGGTGCACGATCCGGAGAAGGCGGCGCTCGAGGTGCAGGACTACGCGCAGGCCGTGAGCTGGGCAGCGCAGACGGCGCTCCGAGACATCATCGGCCGGACCACGCTCAGCGAGCTGCTGCGCGGCCGCGAGCGCATCGAGACGGAGCTGCAAACACTCATCGACCAGCGCTCGAATCCATGGGGCGTCACCGTGTCGTCGGTCGAGATGCGCGATGTGGTGATCCCAGGTGCGTTGCAGGATGCGATGTCCCGGGAAGCGCAGGCTACCAGGGAGAAGCAGGCGCGCATCATCCTCGGCCAGGCAGAGATGGAGGTCGCGACGTCGTTTCGCGAAGCCGCGAAGCTGTATCAGCAGGACCCGACCGCGCTCCAGTTGCGGGCGATGAACATGCTGTACGAAGGGCTGAAGGAAAAGGGCGCGCTGATGGTCGTACCGAGCGCCGCCGTTGATTCTTTGGGGCTGGGCGGCCTGCTCGGTGCAGCTGCGCTCGGACAGAACAAGCTCACTGGAGGCCCGTCATGAGACCCGTGACGCTCGCGGTGACGATATCGGCAGCCTTCTGTTTCCTGAGCCTACGTCCCGTCGCACAAGGCCCTGAGTCGGGTTCGCATCGGACGCCAGCATTTGCTACCGCCTCGGTTCAACCGAGTAAATCCCGTGACGCGGAGAAGGGAAGTATTCGTCTTCAACCGGATGGCGGTTTCCTGGCAACCAAGATGACGCTGCGGAAGCTGATCGAGACGGCGTATCAGCGCCACAGCTTCGACCGTGTGCAGATTTCAGGCGGTCCGCCCTGGATCGACTCCGACGGGTTCAACGTCGTGGCAAAGGCGCCAGGCGACCACATCTTCGACCCCGATGGCTTTCCCCGCCAAACGTGGCGAATGCTGCGGACGCTTCTCGCAGAGCGATTCGAGCTGCGGGTGCACGAAGAAACCAAGGAGATCCCGATCTACGCGCTCGTGATGGCAACCACCGATGCGAAGCCTGGCCCGCGGCTGCGGAAGTCTGATATCGATTGCGTCGCTTCGGTGAGGGCAGAGATTCGAGGCGAGCAGCCGTCGCACGGACATCGCTGCTCCATGGCGTTCTACCCGCGGCGCCTCGTCGCTGGCGGCATCACGCTGCCCGTCTTGGCGACCATCTTGTCCGGCCTCGTGGATCGACCTGTCATGGATCGGACTGGCCTCGCTGGAAACTTCGACCTGGAGCTCGAATCAGCCGATGTTCGACCCTCGCCGGTCCAGGGGCCGAGCTCACGGCCGTCCGACACGACCCAATCAATCTTTGAGGCCCTTCCGGAACAGCTTGGCCTCAGGCTGGAACCTGTGATGGGGTCGGCTAAGATCATTGTCATTGATTCTGCCGTGAAGCCCGGGAGTGCTTGAATGAAATCCTTTCTCTACGGCGCGCTGCACCTGGGCCCAGTCAAAGGATCACGTGAGAGAATGACTTCATCATGTGGCATGTGCTACTTGCATGAACTCGCGCCGGAACGAGTTCGGCACGATACTTGTGCCAATGGAGCGGTTGCGCGTCATCGAACGGCGGCGCAAAGGCGTTCTAGAGTAGCGCACGACTCTGAGGAGCTGCTATGCCCCAGGGGCTGACGTTCCGCAGCCTGCGGCTGCAGAACTGGAAGAATTTTTCTAGCGTTGACGTCGCCATCCAGGATCGCGTGTTTCTCGTGGGACCCAACGCGTCGGGGAAGTCGAACTTGCTCGATGCCTTTCGTTTTCTGAGAGATCTTGCCTCCTCGGGTGGAGGTTTTCACGAAGCCATCGGTCAACGAGGCGGTGTCAGCGCGATTCGTTGTCTCGCCGCCAGGCGGTACCCGGACGTCGAGATCCATGTCGGCCTCGAAGAAACCGAGCGGACACATCGCTGGGAATACGAGGTCGCCTTCAATCAGGACAACCAGCGTCGCCCACTGCTGCGCCGAGAGCGCGTTCGGCGAGATGATACAGAACTTCTTTCTCGACCGAACGAGGACGATCGGGTGGATCCTGCACGCTTGTCTCAAACCTATCTCGAGCAAGTGAACGTCAACCGTGAGTTTCGCGACCTGGCAACGTTCTTTGCATCGATCCAATATTTGCATATCGTGCCGCAGCTTGTTCGGGAGCCAGATCGTTCCGTCGGTCGCTCAAACGACCCGTTCGGCGGCGACTTTCTGGAGCAGGTAGCGAAAACACAGGAGCGGACCCGGAACGCCCGGTTACGCCGCATCCAAGAAGCGCTTCGCGTTGCCGTGCCGCAGCTCCAAGAGGTCGAGTTGTGGCGTGATACGCGCGGCACGCCGCATTTGCGCGGAAAGTACCAGCATTGGCGTCCGCAGGGTGCCTGGCAGACCGAGGAGCAATTCTCCGACGGGACGCTGCGACTGATGGGACTCCTCTGGGCGTCGATGGACAGAGAGGGACCTTTGCTCCTCGAGGAGCCGGAGCTTTCGCTGCATCCTGACCTCGTGCGCGTCTTGCCGCAGATGCTGGCGCGCGTCCAACGCCGGACTGGAAGGCAGATCTTCCTGAGCACGCACTCTCCAGATTTGTTGCGTGATGAGGGTATTGGACTTGACGAAGTCTTGCTCCTCGCTCCCGGCAGTGAGGGCACGAACATCACACCGGCCGGTTCGCACCAGGAGATCCGAGACTTGCTGGAGGGTGGACTGTCGCTTGCCGATGTCGTGATCCCGCGGACACGGCCCGAGCAGCCTGAGCAACTTGCCTTGTTCGCGGACGCATGAGCATGCAACGACCGGTGATCGTCTCATCAGCCGTGGAGGGGATTGTGGACGAGGCAGTCGTGCGAAGGATTATTGCGCACGCTGGTGCTAGCCCCGGTCCCGTGTACGGCAAGGATGGCAAGAACCTCTTGAAGCTAAGGATCAATGGTTACAACAACGCCGCGCGACGATCGCCATGGATTGTGCTCGTTGACCTGGACCGTGATGCGGACTGTGCACCGCCCGTGCGCGAAGCGTGGCTGCCTGAGGCGGCGCGATACCTGTGCTTCCGGATTGCCGTGCGCGAAGTCGAAGCTTGGTTGATGGCGGATCCGGAAACATTAGCAGGGTTCTTGCGTGTGACAGGTAAGCGCGTACCAGCGTCGCCCGAAGAGTTGGAGAATCCCAAGGAAGTTATGGTGAACTTGGCGCGAGGTTCGCGACGCCGAGACATTTACGTCGACATGGTGCCGCGCCAAGGAAGTGGACGGGCTGTCGGACCAGCGTACACCTCGAGGCTCGTTGAATACGTCGAGAGGCATTGGCGGCCGGAGGTCGCTGCGCAGCGTTCAGCGAGCCTACAGGGTGCGCTGGCCTGCTTACGGCGCCTCATCGAGAGGACCGCTACGCCCTCTGAAGAAAGGGCGGACGCCAAATGAACCATCTAGCCGCTCGTTCGTGTACACGGTCATGAGCGAGCCATCGACGGTCGACCTCGATCCGCCCGCGTCTCACCGGGACCTGCTTGATCATCGCGCCGGTACTCTTCGGATCGTCGAACCTTCTCTGTGCCATCGCTCTACCTTGGTTGGCAAGTCCTCCGAAAACAAGAGACGTGAACTTCATATATCGAGACTGATAAATGGAAATCGGCCAGCGTTCTCCGACCCTCGACGGTAGAGCTTATGAAGAGTCGTAAGACCTCATCCCAACCGGGCGCGCCGAGTCTGCAGCACGCATCACCGTCAGTCTTTCCGATTGCGCCGCCCATCGAGCCGATGCTGGCGAAGCTGGCCGACGCGCTTCCAACAGGAGACGCCTTCCTCTACGAGCCCAAGTGGGACGGGTTTCGGGCCATCGTCTTTCGCGGCGGCGGCCCGGACCTCTTCATTCAGAGTCGCGACCTGCGGCCGCTCGACCGCTACTTTCCGGAGCTTCGCGCGGCGCTCCTTGCGAATCTGCCGGAGGCCTGCGTGGTGGACGGCGAGATCGTGATCGTCACGCCAGACGGGCTGGATTTCGATGCGCTCCAGCTCAGGCTCCATCCCGCGGCGTCGCGTGTGGCCAAGCTGGCGAAGGAAATCCCCGCAGCCTTCGTGGCGTTCGACCTGATGGCAATCGAGGACCGCGATCTGCGCGGCACGCCACAAGGCGAGCGCCGGGTCCTGCTGGAGCGCGCCCTTGCCGGCAGCAAGCCGCCGATCTACCTGACGCCGACGACGCGCGATCCCGCGCTGGCGTCGGACTGGCTATCGCGCTTCGAGGGCGCGGGGCTCGATGGCGTGATGGCAAAGCCTGAGCACGGGGTGTACGAGCCCGGCAAACGCGCCATGATCAAGGTCAAGCACGCGCGCACAGCCGACTGCGTCGTCGCCGGCTTTCGCTGGCACAAGGCTGGCAAAGAGGAGCGCGTGGGATCGCTGCTGCTCGGCCTGTACGACGATCAGGATCGCCTCCATCACGTCGGCGTCACCTCGTCGTTCACGATGACGACGAGGCAGGCGCTCGTGGCGGAGCTGGCGCCGCTCAGGGAGCATGCGCTCGAGGAACATCCATGGCGCGCATGGGCAGACGCGCAGAGCAGCATGACCTCGCGTATGCCGGGCGGGCAGAGCCGCTGGAGCGCGGGAAAGGATCTCTCCTGGGAGCCGCTCCGGGTCGAGCGTGTGTGCGAGGTCAAGTACGACCACATGCAGGGCCCGCGCTTTCGCCACGGCGCCGTCTTCCTCCGCTGGCGCCCCGACAAACACCCTCGCGACTGCCGCTACGATCAGCTGGAGGTCACGACCCCTTACGAGCTCGAGAAGGTCTTCGGAGCCGTGCACCCGAGCCGCTGAGGCCGCTCCAATCGTCCGGAGCGTCGTCCGGATCGAGGGGTTCCTGCGCGGGCCGCAAGGCGGGCGGCACGTGCTGGAGGCTGACGCGGATCCGCGTC
>JBOGIN010000008.1:0-3463 GCA_050742275.1 Vicinamibacteraceae bacterium | reverse complement strand
GGCCGGGCCAGATTATGTCGTCGCCCGCGCCTCCGCCGACGGCATCGTTGCCGTCGCCGCCATGGAGCGCGTCGTTGCCGTCCAGGCCGATGAGGATGTCGATCCCCGACAACCCCTGCAGAGAGTTCGGTCCGTCGTCGCCGATGATGGTGTCGTCGAAATGGGAGCCTAAGGCGCTTTCGATGCTCCCGAATTCTTCGAGATCACAATCTGGCGTCATGGCGCTCTGGAAGCGCAGGTCAACCTCCACAGGGCCGGGGGCGTTGTTGTAAGAGACGCGGTCGGTGCCGTCGCCGCCGTCGATGCTGTCGCAGCCGCCGAGTCCCTCCAAGGTGTTGTTCCCGCCATCGCCGCTGAGCGTGTCGTTGAACTGCGAGCCTAGGACGTGCACGATGTTGACCAAGGTGTCGTTGCCGTCGCCGCCAGTAGTGCTGCCCGCGACAAGGTTGACGGTTACGCCCGTCACCCCGTCTGCTTCCGGGTTCGCATTGTCGTACCGCGCAGTGTTGGCACCCTCGCAGCCGTCGAGGTAATCATCCCCGGGGCCGCCGAGCAAGTTATCTGCAGACAGGCCGCCGATGAGCGTGTCGTTGCCGGGGCCAGCAAGGATGTACATCCGCCGTTCGGTGGCGCCGCCCGTGCCGGCGCCACACTGACCTGGCGCGACGTCGAAACCCTGACCTGTTACGACGTCGTCACCGTCGCCGGTGAGAGGCAGCCAGGACGTGGTTTCCGCGATCGTCACATCGACGTCGCCGTCACCATCCTGGTCGGCGCCGGGGGCACCGACAATCATCAGGTCGGGGCCGTCGGTGCCCTCAAGCCTCACGTACTGGGGAGCTGTGGTCGGCTGCTCGGCGAGGTCGACCTCCACGAGGATGCCGGCGCTCGCGAGGCCGGGGAAAAGCCTGACTTGCTCGTGTCCAGACGACCCCGTGACCACGATGGTATCGGTGTTGAGCACCGTAGCTGGTATCACGAGGAAGGTGCACGTGGAGCCGTTGACCGTAATCAGGTTTCCGTCCAGGGCGATCGTCGAAACGCCTTCATCCGTCGGGGTCGGATCTCCCTGCACTTCGACGGACACCGATCGCGTCAGAAGGTTGAAGCTGCAGTTGGTGGCAGCCGCCGCCGGCGGGGCGAGCACTCCCGCCACGCCCGCTGACATGGCACCGACAGCGAGGCGACGCATGAGTGTCCGCCGCCACGTATGTCTGGTCCTACGCATGTGGTTCCTCCTGGTTTCAGGCTCCGCGGCTGCAGAACCTATGGTGAGTCTGATCAGACGCCGATTCATCCCGACGTTGTGACCGCGGCTCACGCTCCCATGATGGGCAATGGCAGGATGTGTGTCACTACGCAGGTACGTAGCGAAGGGCCAGCCCGCGCGGTTGTGCGAGGCGGGCACATCGCGGAACCATCGACGGTCCAGATCCGTCACGTGGGAATCCAGTGCCTCTGCGGCGTCGCAAAAAGAGCGTCTCACGCCCATCGGGGTCTCCTTTGCCAGCCCCGTAGCGTCGAACAAGAGCGAAGACGGCCGCGCCAAGAATCGCCGCGTCGAGCTCGTGGAGCATCAGCCGGCATCGTGACCATGAGTGGTATCCTTGGCGCATGGCAGACGTATTCAACACTCATCTCGACTGGTCTGGCGGTGTCAAGGGGGCGGCTCGTGATCCGGCCACTTACAGTCGAGATCTGGAGGTCTCGATTGCTTCGATATCCCTACCGATGTCGGCGGCAGCCAGCTACAGGGGGGATGCCTCACGGGCAAACCCGGAGCAACTGTTCGTGGCCTCGTTGTCGGCATGCCAAGCGCTGACGTACCTGTATGTCGCGGCAAAGCGCGGCGTCGTCGTCGTGGCCTATGAAGACGATGCAGAGGGGCACTTGGCGGTGGTGGACGGGAGGATGCGCGTGGCGCGCGTGATTCTGCGGCCGCGCGTTACGCTCGAAGCAGGCGCAGACGAAGCGCAGGCGCGTGAGCTGGTGGAGAAGGCGCACCAGGATTGCTTTATCGCCAACTCTGTGTCGACCCGGGTCGAGATCGAGCCGGCGTTTGAATTCGTGGACGCGGCGAGCGCTGCCGAGTCGAAGCCATGAAGGGCGCGCGGCAGCAGGGCGGCGCGTGGATATGATGGAGCTATCGTGTCTACGCAGTCGCTCCAGGAGCGCTACAGTCCGGAAGGCATTTGCTTCGGATGCGGCCCAGCGAACCCACACGGCCTCCACGTACGGAGCTTTGTTGTCGGCGATGAGCTCCTGGCCGACTGGCGGGCTGGGCTGTACCAAGAAGCGTTACCTGTCATCCTCAATGGCGGCATCGTCGGCACGTTGCTCGACTGCCACTGCAACTGGGCCGCGGCCTACGCCTTGATGCGGCAGCGTGGAGCAGACAACCCGCCGTGCACGGTTACAGCCGAGTACACGATCACGTTGCGCCGGCCGACGCCGACCGACGTCCCCGTGCGTCTCAGCGCGAAGGTCGTCGAGTTGTCGGAGGATCGGGCGTTGGTCGAGGGAGCGCTCCTGTCGAACGGCCGCCTCTGCGCCGCCTGTCGCGGCACGTTCGTCGCCGTGCAGCCCGGTCACCCCGCCTACCATCGCTGGTAGCGCGACAGTGAGTCAGACCCAGCGAGTAGGGGCGTTGCGCGTCAAGAACAAGGGCCGCGCTGGCCCGGGAGTCACGGTGATTCAAGACAGGAATGAGCCTTCCGCAGGCCGAATGACACATTCCCGATCATGAAAGCATTCGTTCCCACGATCGTGATCGCGATGCTGCTGGCAGGCTCAATCGCCGCTTACGGCGACGAGGGGGCGCTAGATTACCGCCGCATCCGACACGCACTGCGGCGGTCCGCGTCGCCCTCGATGCTTGCCGTTGCAGAGGTGCCGACAACGCGGTTGCAGGCCCCACAGGTCCGTCAGCGTGATTCCATCTGGAATGGTGTGCTGATAGGGGCAGGCGCGGGTGCCGCCGGTGGCTTCCTCTGGGCGCAGAGCGTCTGCGGTGGCGACGACAGGGAGTGTTCCTTTATCGCGACCCCAGTCGGCGTGCTCGCAGGCGCAGGCATCGGCACCGCAGTGGGCGCGATAGTCGATCTACTGCACAAGTAGGTCTGGTGCACGGATTCGTTGTGGGCAGAAGTCGGCGAAGGCAGGGCGAGCGTAAAGGCCAGGAGGGCCACACCAAGCGGCGAACGCCTGCAGTGCATATCGGCCTCCACGTCGGGCACGGTGGTCTAACTGCGTCAACGACGCGCAAGCGCCCGAAGACAGGAATTCGTCGTGGAACCTTGTCTTGAGGGTCAAGCGATCTCAGCGGTTGCCGGAAAACAGGTAAACTCCCCCCGGGCCCTTAACAGCCTGTGGCTAAAGCCTCTCTGTTGACAGGATAGCCGGCAGCAACGCGAAATGATGATCGGGCGTGAACGAGGACCGCGGATCGACGGCTGGCGTGCGT
>JBOGIN010000007.1:0-7709 GCA_050742275.1 Vicinamibacteraceae bacterium | reverse complement strand
CTCCAGGCGGGGTCGTGATGTTCAGGCTGTTTCGTCCCTTGCGCGTGTTGGTGGGTCGCGGCCGGCTCGACGCCGAGGTCCGGCGGGAGACCGGCGTCCACGAGGAGCGGCATGACGCGCGAGGCCTGACGTTCTGGGACACGCTGGGCCAGGACGTGCGGTACGGCCTCCGGACGCTCGCGAGCTCGCCCGGGTACACGCTGGCGGGTGTGTTGATTCTTGCGCTTGGCATTGGCGCGAACACCGCGATGTTCTCGGTGATCGACGGCGTGCTCCTCGAGCCGCTGCCGTTCCGAAATGGCCACGAGCTGGTGCTCGTGCGCCAGTCGGCCGTGAAATCTCATCGGCCGGACGCGGGCGTGTCGATTCAGGAGCTGCAGGAGTATCGCGCCCGCCTCGCGAGCGTGCGCGACCTCATCGAGTATCACTCGATGGCGTTTACGCTCCTCAACCACGGGGAGCCCGACCGCGTGGACACGGGCGTCGTGTCTGCGCGCTTCTTCGAGATGCTGGGCATCGAGCCGGTGCTTGGCCGATCGTTCATCGAGACGGACGACGACCTGGGCGCCGAGGCGGTGCTGATCTTGAGCCATGCGTACTGGCAGCAGAAGTTCGGCGGCGACCCGCGCGTCGTCGGCCGCGTGCTCGAGATGAACAACAAGCCACACACGATCGTGGGAGTCCTGCCGGCCTTTCCGGAATACCCCCGCGAGAACGACGTGTACATGCCCACGGCGGCCTGTCCTTTCCGTGCGGCGGCGGAAGCCTCGCCGTCAACCCATCGGTCGTTCTCGGGCCTCGACGTCTTCGGCCGGCTCGTGCGCGGAGCGCCCCTCCAGCGTGCGTCGTGGGATATCGCGACCATCGCGCGCTCGTTCGAGCGGAGCTACCCGCGGGATCACGAGCAGACAGGCAGCGAGGGCTTCACTGGCGAGGCCGTCTTGCTCGGCGAGGAGCTCGTCTCGAACGCGCGACAGGCCCTCTATGTGCTCGTCGCCGTCACCCTGCTCGTGCTGGTCATCGCGGCCGCGAACGTGGCGAACCTGGCGCTCGCGCGCACGCTGCGGCGGAGCCGTGAGCTGGCGGTGCGAGCGGCGCTCGGCGCGAGTCGCGGGCGCCTGCTCCGGCAACTGCTGACGGAGAGCGTCGTCGTCGCGCTCGCCGGGGGCGCGTTCGGCGTGGGTCTTGCCTGGCTCTCGTTGGAGCTGCTCGTCGACTTCGTGGGCCGCTTCACCCCGCGCACGGGCGAGATCGGCATCGACGGCGCCGTGCTCGCGTTCGCGCTCCTCGGGTCCATCGGCACGGGCGTCGCCTTCGGCATTGCACCGGCGCTGGTCGTGCGGCGCGACCTGGTAAGCCGCATGCGGGATGGCGGTACGCAGATCGGAGAGGGCACCGGGAAGCATCGCCTGCGGTCCGGGCTGGTCGTCGCGCAGGTGGCGGTGTCGTTCGCGCTCGTCGTCGGCGCCGCGCTGCTGCTCGAGAGCTTCTATCGACTGGCAACGACGCCCCTCGGCTTCGAGACCGAGCGCGTCATGACGGCCGCGACGTACGGGAACTTCACGAGCCAGGCGACCGACGCCGAGTCGCGGCGCTTCGACGCGGAGGTGCTCACCGCCCTGCGGTCCTCGCCGGGCGTCCGTGCCGCCGCGTTGACGAGCGCCGTTCCACAGTCGGCCATCTCGCCGGGCTTTATCTCCGTGACGCTTGAGGGCGTCGACGCTGGCGTGGGGCGCGGCGTGGAGGTGGATCGCAACTATGCAAGCGACCAGTACTTCGACACACTGGGCGTGCCGCTGCTGGCCGGCCGAGACTTCCGGCCGAGCGACACGCCTGCGTCGCCACCGGTTGCCATCATCAGCCAGTCCATGGCGAAGCTCTGGAAGGGCGCGGACCCGGTCGGCCGGCGCTTCACCGCCCGCGACTCCGACGGCGCGCGAACGTTCACCGTCATTGGCATCGCCGCCGACTACCGACTCTACGACGTCGAGCAGGAGAACCCGGCACAGTACTATCGAGCGGTGAGTCAGTCACCCGGCAGGGGCGTTCGTCTGCTGGTTCGCACCGACGGTGATCCGCGAGACCTGGTACCCCTCATCAAGGCTGCGGTCCACGGCGCCGATCCGAACACGCCGGTGGAAGAAGTCGCGACGATTGCCGAGATCCGGCGCACGACGCAACTGGCCCAGCCGAGAATCACCGCCACGCTGCTCTCGATCTTCGCCTTGGTCGCCCTCGCCATCACGCTGGCGGGCATCGGCGGGGTCATCGGCACGAGCGTCAGCCAGCGAACCCGCGAGTTCGGCCTACGCATGGCGCTCGGTGCGAGCCGCCTTGCCGTGCTGCGGCTCGTGCTGTTCCAGGGCCTGACGTTGGCCATCAGCGGAATCCTGCTGGGCGTGGCCGGCGCCTTTTTCTTCGGCCGCCTCCTCACGAGCTTCCTCTTCGCAACGCCGGGCACGGATCCAATTGTCCTTGCGGCGGTCGCAGCGCTGTTCCTAGTCGCGACCGTCCTTGCCACGGCCAGCCCCGCCCGCCGCGCGACGACGATCGATCCGCTCCGCGCGTTGAAAGTCGAGTAGTAATTCGCTGCCGCCTGTTTGACGGACGACGCAGGCCGTGTGACCCAGAAAGCCGGCTTTCCGAGAGCCGGCAGCAGCGCGGGTCGGTAATCGCAGCAGCATGAATGGGGACACCGCTCTCGTCTCCCCGATGCGATAATTAAATTAGGACAGATCGACTGAGTCCTCGGTGCCCGCACGATGGCCGATCCCTACCTGCGTGTTCATGCTGTAAGAATCTACGTGAAGAACCAGGAGCGGAGCCTTCGGTTCTATCTAGACACCCTTGGGTTTCGGATTGCCGTCGACGCCAGGATTGGGTCTGGTGAACGCATGCTGGCGGTCGCACCGCCCGACGGCTCGACGATACTCACGCTCGTCCAGCCCCGGCGTGATTCCCCGCAGCAACGCCTGATCGGCCGGCCGACGCAGGTGGTCCTCGTCACCGAGAACCTGCCGGAAACCTACCGCGAGTGGCGCAAGCGCGGAGTTCGCTTTCGTGGCACGCCGCGCCTTCGGCGCGTCGTCTATGAGCGGGCCGAGCCCTCGCAACCTGGCGGCGCCACGACTCCGACAACGGCCGATCGGCATCCGTCAGTCTGGGGCGGCGTGTTCGTGCGGTTCGAGGATGTCGATCGAAACTCCTTTACGCTCGTCAGCTTCGACGAGGTGAGCCGCGCGGTTGAAGCGCAGCGCCGCGCCGTCGCCGAAAAGCTGGAGGCGGAGCGTCGCACCGCTCACGAGTTGGACATTGCCATGCAGGTGCAGGCGCGACTCTTCCCTCAACGACTGCCCGCAATGCGATCGTTGGACTATGCCGGTTGCTGCGTGCAAACGCGGCGCGTTGGCGGCGACTATTACGACTTTCTGGACCTCGGACAGGAGCGCCTTGGGCTCGTCATCGGCGACATCGCGGGCAAGGGGATGCCGGCCGCGCTGCTGATGGCCAACCTGCAGGCAAATCTGCGGAGTCAGTGCGCCATCGCCGTCGAGCAGCCCGCACGACTCCTTCAATCCGTGAACCGGCTGTTCTACGACAATACCGCCGACAATGCGTTTGCGACGTTCTTCTATTCGGAGTTCGACGACCGAACGGGACACCTGCGCTACGCGAACTGCGGACACCTGCCAGCGCTTCTCCTTCGAGACGATGGCGGCGTCGAGCGCCTCGAGGCGACGGCGCCCGTGCTGGGCCTCTTCGTCGACTGGGACTGCTCAGTTACGGAGCGCCGACTCCTGCCTGGAGATCTCCTGGCGATCTACACGGACGGAGTCACGGAGGCGTTCAACGACGATGACGAGGAGTTCGGCGAGGAGCGGCTCGTCGAGGTGCTGCGGTCGCGTCGCCATCTGAGCCCGAACGATCTCGCCGTGGCCGTTCTGGACGAAGTCCGCCGGTTCAGCCCCCGCGAGCAACATGACGACATCACGTTGATCGTGGCGCGGTGCAAAGGCAACTGACGTCGCGTCGTATCGAGTAGACAAACCTGACCACTCAAAAGCTCAGACGAAACCCGAAGCGGAACTGCCGCGACTGCCCCATCGCCCAGGCAGCATCGGTCGATAGGATCTTCCCGAAGTCGGAGCTGTTGGCATCCCCGTCCGGCTGGCCGAAGTGAGGCGTGTTGGTGATGTTGAATCCCTCCGCCCGGAACTGCAGATCGACGGTCGGCCTGAGTTTGAACGTACGGAAGAGGCTCAGGTCGAGATTCGTTTGACCCGGTCCGCGCAAGCTGTTCCGGCCCACGTTCCCGAACCGTACCTCCGTGACTGGCTGGAATGCGCTCGTGTCGAAATACGTGCCGGCGTCACCGACGTCTCCGAGTATTTCGACCTGCTCTTTGACCTGATCGGGGGTTTGCTCGTTCCCCGGCATGTTCAATGACGCATCTGAGGCGGTCAGGTTGAATGGTCGTCCGGAATAGGCCGAGAACAGGCCGTTCAACTGCCAGCCGCCCAAGATGGCGTTGCTGATACCGGTCGTCGCCCACTTCTTCCCGCTGCCGAACGGGAGCTCGTACACCACGGCAAGCTGGAAGTTGTGCGGAGTGTCATGATCCGCCAACGCGCGATTGCGGTCGAACACGCTCGGCGCGTTATAGCGGAATTCCGTCCAGTCGCTGTAGGGCGCCTCGTCGATTGCCTTCGACCAGGTATACGCACCCTTGATGAGCAGACCGCCGGTGAAACGCCGGTTGATGGTGGCCTGCAGCGCGTGGTAGTTGCTGTGCGTGCGGCCATCCCATTCTCTCGTCGCCGTCGTTCGCCCGAACTTCGCGAAGAGCGGGCGTCCTTCGTCACCCGCCCCGGGGACTCGCCCAGCGTTGACGTCGAGGAACGCAAAGCCCCTGACGGAAGCGGACCCGATGTATCCAACCGTCCCGACGATTGCCGCTGGCAGCGTGCGCTCGACGATCAGGTTCCACGACTGGATGTAGCCCCGGTGCAGCATCTGATTCGCACGCGGGTACCCGGTCTCGGCGACTGCCGGCAACGGAACCCTGCCCTGGTCGATGTCGGGGCAGCAGATCGAGGGAATACCGACGTTGGGCCCCAGCGGTTCGTTCGGGACGCCAGCCGCCACGTACGCGCGGTCCGTGGTGACCGGCTGGAAGCCGTTGACCCCGGAGAACTCCGCGACCAGCGTCAGCGGAAACCAGCCACGCAGCGCTTGCGCGCCCCAGGGATGCGAGTGGTACGTGATGCCGTAGCCGCTTCGGATCACCGTGGAATCGGTCACCTGGTAGGCAATCCCCACTCGCGGAGCGAAGAGCTTCTTGCTGTAGCCCACGCCGTTGTCCGGAGGAATGCCACCTTTCCCTCCGATCAAAGCCTCGTTGGTCTCAGGATCATACGATTCGATCGCCAAGCCCTGGGAGCGCCGCCGGTTGGGGTACACCTCCCACCGCAGGCCCAGATCCACCGTCAAGCCTTCCGCAGCACGCCAGCGGTCGCGTATATAGAGCGCGTACTGTTCCTCCTTGCTGTCCATCTTGATGAATTGGCTGCTCTTCCCGGACGAAGCCGGTGTCCCCAGCAGAAATGCGGCCAGCGCGTTCCAATCGTTTTCAAATGACGGAGTCTCTCCTTGAAACCCGACGCTGGCTGCGAGCGCGTCGGGATTCAGGGCCGTGACGCCAGGATCGAAAGAGAATGCGCCGCGCGGTCCTTCACCGAGCTCCGGCTGCCAGTGGTTCATCAGGTGGTGGAGGAAATCGAAACCAAATCGGATGTCGTGCCGTCCCTTTACCCAGCTCGCGTTGGTGTTGAAGGTAATCGACTGGTCGTTGCGGTAGAGAGGATTCCAGCCCTCAGGATTGCCCAGGTCCGAAAAAGCCGGAGATATACATGGGCGGTATACCGCTCTCCCGCCGGTCCGGCCCGTTGGTGCCGGGAATTCCGAGCACGTCCAATCCGAAGTTGGTGCCGAGGTCAGGCGGCTCCACGTCCTGGCCAAATCGCGTCCAGCCGAACGTGCCGTCGATCAGGAACGTTGGCGACACGGTATATGTCTGCCCGATCCCCGCAATCTGCACGAATGTCGAGCCGTCGCCCAGGCCGCCGTCGCAGAGGCACTCGCCGCCTGCCTCGCCGAGGCTGAAGTCGCCGTGCACCAGCGCGTCCATGGCGCTGTACTTGAACCAGAGCTGGTGTCTCTCGTCGCGGTTCCAGTTGACCTTGCCGTCAACGTTGTGGCGGTTCAAGCGCTGAATACCGATGTTGAAGTAGTTGTCGTTGTCACCAGGCTGGTTCGGAAGTGGAACCAGCCCCAGCATCGTCATCATGGGGCCGTTCAAGCGGGACTGAGGAATCACGTTGACGCGCCCGCCGCTCGAGAAGACCGACCGCCCAGTGCCGTCGAGACTGCCCGAGAACGGATCGAAGATCATCCCCTCCCGAAGCGGTACCAACCCTCCCTCCGTGGTGGGCACCATGATGCGGCTGCCGTCGGCACTCAGGATTTGCCCACCGAGCATCCTGCTGAGATCACCGGTCCGCAAATCGGTGGCCGGGACCGACGCGCGGACGGAGCTGCCGATGCGTTCGAATGTGCCTTCATAGTTCGCGAAGAAGAACAGCTTGTTTCTCTTGATTGGGCCGCCAATGTTGCCGCCATCGATATTACGAGTGCCTCTTGGCTTCTCTGTGAGGCCGGCACGGTTCTCGTCCCAGGTAAACGTGCGCAACGCCTTGTTGTCGTTCATCGCGAACGCGGTTGCGTGAAGATCGTTGGTCCCGGACTTCGTGATCACGGTGACGGCCGCGCCGCCCGTCATCCCCTGCTCGGCGTCGAAGTTGTTCGTCGAGATGTTGACTTCCTGAATACTATCGACGGGCGGCACGTACACAGCATGGAGAGGCAAGGTCACCAGGATGTCGGCCGATCCGTCCAGACGCGTGTTGTTGGCGCCGCGCTCCTGACCGTTGACATTGGTGGTCAGCGCGCGCCCCGGCGTGTCGGTGACGGCGTTCTGAAACCGCGCGGGTGTCGTGCCCGGAACGAGATTCAGAAGCGACTGGTAATTCCGATAGCCGGAGAGCGGCAGATTTTCCATCGCACGCGTGTCCAGGCTCGCACTGACATCCGACCTCGTCGTCTGCAGGGCCACCGGTGCGGCCTCCACGCTGACCTCTTCGGCCAGCGCGCCCACCTCGATGGTGGCGTCGACGCGGGTGACGGCGTTGATCGAAACGTTCACACCTGTTTGCGTGTAAGGTTTGAAGCCGCTCGCGGTGACGGCAAGATCGTAAGTGCCCTCTGGCAGGTTTGAAATCGAGTAGTAGCCGGCGTTGTCCGTCGTGGCCTGGCGGGACAAGCCGGTGGAGGTGCTGGTCACGCTCACGGTTGCCGTCGGCACCACAGCGCCCGTCTGGTCGGTCAGCGTCCCGACGATCGAGCCGTACAGGACCTGCGCCGAAGCAGTGCGTGGGGCAATGGTGAGACCGATGGCGCAACAGAAGAGAACAACCATGGCTCGAGGAGGCCGCCTCCCTGATGTCACTGTGCACCTCCGTTCATGGCAAGCTGGGCACTCCGAAAGCTGGGGGCGCGCAGGGACGAGTCACCCCAGCGCGCCTACTGCCGCGCAGGGGGCAGCGGCACGGCCGCGCGCCTGTGACACACAATGAGCGATGAACACTCAGTGC
>JBOGIN010000006.1:0-3298 GCA_050742275.1 Vicinamibacteraceae bacterium | reverse complement strand
GCTGTACACCATGAAGCAGCGCGGCGCGCGGCGTGGGATCGCGGCGCTGTGCCTCGGCGGCGGCAACGGCGTCGCGCTCGCCGTGGAGCGCGCAAACGGACGCTCGTGATTGCCCTCCTCATCGGTGGGCCGCGGACCGCGCTTGCACATGGCTGAGACGGCGATCCGGAAGATCGGCGTGATTGGAGCGGGCACCATGGGCCATGGGATCGGCCAGGTGTTCGCGCAGGCGGGCTACGACGTCCGGATCTACGACGAATCGCCGCCGACACTGGACCGTGCCGCCGGCGCCATCGACAAGAGTCTCTCGAAGCTCGTCGACAAAGGCAAGCTCACGGCCGTCGACCGGGATGCGGCGTTGACTCGTTTGTCCATGCACGCCGACATCGACGCGCTCGCCGACGTCGATTATGCGGTCGAGGCCATCGTCGAATCTGCCGAGGCGAAGTGCGAGCTGTTCCGGCGGCTCGACGATCTCACTCGGGGCGACGTCGTTCTCGCCACCAACACCTCGTCCATCTCGATCACGCTCATTGCCGCCTCGACCAAGCGGCCCGAGAAGGTGCTCGGCATGCACTTCATGAACCCAGTGCCGCTGATGCCACTGGTGGAGCTGGTTCGCGGACAAGCCACATCCGACGAATCGCTCGCCGTGGCGACGGGGCTCTGTGCGCGGCTGGGCAAGACGGCGGTCGAAGCAGCCGATTATCCCGGGTTCATCGCGAACCGGATCCTCATGCCGATGATCAACGAGGCGGTCTTTGCCGTGATGGAGGGCGTCGGCACGCCGGAAGCCATCGACACGGTGATGAAGCTTGGCATGAACCATCCGATGGGGCCGCTCACGTTGGCAGACTTCATCGGGCTCGACGTCTGCCTCGCGATCCTCGACGTGCTCCACGAAGGCTTGGGCGATCCGAAGTACCGCGCGTGCCCGCTGCTCCGCCGCATGGTGACGGCAGGGCATCTCGGGCGAAAAACCGGCCGGGGGTTTTATCGGTACTAGGCGTCAGGATTCAGGGATCTGGCAGGAGTCAGACGCCGGGGCAGGGCCAAGAATCAGGAGGATTCGCCCTTCGACTCGCTTCGCTCGCTCAGGGCATTCGGGGATCACGGGGTGGTCGCGGTCGAGGCGGTAGCCTCGAAGGTCTGCACTTTCTGAACGACGGGCGGCACGGTTCGCAAATAGGCGTACAGCGCGGCAAGATCCTCGCGGGTCATGCCTGACGCGTTGATCCAGGGCATGTGTGTGTTCTGGCGCGGGTCCTGGAGCGTGAGCGCGTCGGCTGAGGCATCTTCGTAGAGCTTGAAGCGAGCAATGAACTGCTCTTCGCTCCAGACCCCGATGCCGGTGGCCCGATCGGGTGTAATGTTCGCCGACCGCACGGTGGCGCCGTTTGGCAGGAGGAGCTCGGCGTTGCCCGCAAAGCGCGTGGCCGGAATGATCGTTCCCCCATCGCGCTTCGAGTGACACGCTTCGCAGCCGCCAATCCTCGCGAGGTAACGGCCGTACGCCACTTTGTTCGATGGGTCGACACGCGCGGGTGTGGCCACTTTCGGGAATGTGCGAACGACGAGATTGACCGGAAAATCGAGGTCCCGCGCGAACGGCTTCTCGTCACGAGCGGATGCCGCGGGCAGCGATCGAAGATACGCCACGATCGCAAGCACATCCTCGGATGGCATCGAGGCAAACTCGGGATACGGCATCAACGGAAAGAGCGGGGTGCCGTCGCGGCCGACACCTTCAGTGATCGCACGAACGATCTCACCGTCGGTCCAGTCTTTCAGGCCGGCGGGCGTCAGGTTCCCCGGCTTGAACTCGCCAGGTAAGCCTTGCGCACGTCCCCACACCATCCCGCCGTTGCCCTGGGCACCCGGCGGAATCGGCGCGCCGAACTTCGTCCAATCCCGCTTGGAATGGCAAGTCATGCACATGGCGACGTGATTTGCCAGGTATCTCCCGCGGGCTACCCGCTCCGGCGTGATTTCCACCCGAACATCCGGGGCCGCGCCGACGCGCGGCAGCGCCAGGAACAAATACGCGAGCCCTCCCAGCACCAAGAGGAGCACGAGCCCAAACAGAATGGCCGCAAGCTTGATCAGGAGTTTCATGTCTTGCGCCGCGCGAGACGTTGATCAGCCAACCTTGGACGTTGATACGAACGACGCGGCAATTGGTTCCAGCCTTCGCTCGGCTCCGGCGAGCGACCGCTAGGCAGGCCGGTTTCCTGAATCCTGTTTCCCGTTTTCTGTTCCCTGTTCCCTGTTCCCTGTTTCCCGAATCCGGTTTCCCGAATCCTGAATCCCGAATCCCGAATCCTGAATCCTGCGGCCCGCCCACCACCACGCCAACACCGCGCACGGCACGAGCAGCGGCAATTCACGCGCGACGGCCATCAGGTTGTGGCGCCAGAAGGCGTCGAGCCAATACCGCCTCGAGATCGGCATGAAGAGATGGAGGTCAGCCTCGTAGTAGGCGGTGGAGAATGGCCAGAGCGCGGTGATGCCCCTAGGCGGCATGGGATCGTGGCCGAGCCAGTCCAGCAGGAGGTGCGAGCCGTACGCCAGTGCGACCGCGCAGGCCAGCCGACCGCGAGGGCCAGCCATGCGCAGCCAGGGCGTGCTTCGAGACGATGTGGAGGTGGCTGCGGGAAGCTGGCGTCGGAGGATGAGCCAGGCGCCTGTGAAAACAATTGCAACGGCGCCGATGCTGTGGGTGTACGTGCTGTGCACGCCGAAGAGCAAATCGACATCCGGCAACACGCCGAGCATGGCAAATGTTGCCGCGCGACGCCATCGCGGGTCGCGCGCCTGTCCGCGGCGGACGGCCCGCGATCCCGCCGGCGCGACGGTCGACTCATCGGGGTGGGCGGCCCCACGGGCCATCAGCCCCAGCGTCACTCCGGCTAGCGCATGTCCCAGAGGGCTCGGCATCGCGTCCGGAACATAGCAAGGCCTCCCACGCGGCACAACCGCACGGGTGGCAAATCTTGCCGTCATCGAGATCGGAAGGCGAAAGTCTCCATCTCATTAACATGTTACTGTTCTATCACTTACACAATTGGCCGGGCGTATTTTCGCTTGACACCCAGCAGCCACGCCCCTAGAATGCTGCGAGCCGGTTTTCGGAGACGCGGCACCCTACCATCCAATCGGTAACAGCAGCCCGGGAGTGGATCATGGCAGTCGAAGAAGCAAAGGAACGGTTGCGCGCCATCGAGCTGGCCGTCGGCCAGATCGAGAAGCAGTTTGGCAAGGGCTCGATCATGCGCCTGGGGCAGCGCGAGGTCGACGC
>JBOGIN010000005.1:0-8530 GCA_050742275.1 Vicinamibacteraceae bacterium | reverse complement strand
GTACGCCGAGCGACCGTCGGCCGAGTGCTCAACTTGCTGGCCGAAGGGGCCGAGCTTGTTGCCAGCGGTCGATCTCGCCAGCTCCTCTGCTGACTCTGGTGACGAACCGTTCTGCACGTGCGCGCAGAAGACGGTGGCGCAGACTTCATCAGCACATTGAACCCGAGCGACTTCCCGCAGGACAGGCTGACTGCAAAGGTCATCGCGCCTGGTGATCCGCTGCCGGGACCGCGCCGCCCGCGCGATCGTTGTCACGATCTGGTGGTGAGCCATAGCCGGCCAGGAATCTTGATCGTCTGGATGTGGAGAAGGACCGTGGGTCAGACGATGACGAGGCCGATCACGGGCGCCACGCTTCCGCAGCGGCTTTCAGCAGCAGGTAGGTCGCAGTCGCGCCGGCGTCCTGGTGTCCGACGCTGCGTTCTCCCAGATAGCTGGCGCGGCCCTTGCGCGCCTGCATGGTAATCGTCGCCCGCATGCCGGCTTCGGCCGCCGCCGCGCCCCTTTCAAGAATTTCCGCCCGGCCGCTTCCAGCCTCCAGGGCACCTCGCATCGCATCCACCGCGGGAAGCCAGGCGTCCATCATGGTCTTGTCGCCGAGCGCGGCTTTGCCGCGCTGTTGGATGCCGTCGACGCCGGCCTGGAACAGCGCCACCACGTCGGCAGGCGCGAGTTCGGATTTGTCCGCGCAGGCCGCTCCGGCGCGGAGGAAAAATGTGCCGAGGAGGGGCCCGGCGGTACCGCCCATGGTGCGGATAAGGATGCCGGCCACGTTCTGAAAGACGGAGCGGATATCAGCCGGAGGGTTAGCGGACAGGTCCGCCTGCACCGCAGTGAAGCCACGGTCCAAACTGATTCCAAAATCGCCGTCGCCGACGGCTGAATCCAGATCGGTCAGCTGCTGCCGGTTTTCGGCGAAGACTTTTCGCAAAGCGTTCAGCCAGCGCACGACGTCCTGCGTGCTCACTGCCATTTTCAGATCCCCCAGCGCAGGGCCGGCGTCAGCACCGGGTCGTCCCACAAGGACAGCAACTCGTCGTCGGCCTGCAACAAGGTGATCGAGTAGCCGGCCATATCGAGGCTGGTGATGTAGTTGCCGACCAGGCGGCGCGAAACCGCGATTTGCCGGGCGCGCAGGATTAGCTCCAGTTCCCCGTACACAAGATAAAGCTCGAGCGGGGGCGTCCCTCCCATGCCGCTGACCATGGCGATGACGCGGTCGCCGCCGCGAAACGGCAGGTCGGACACGATCGCCTCCGTCATGTACGCGGCCAGTTCCCTGGCGGGCCTGAGGGGCATGCGCTGCCGGCCCGGTTCGCCGTGAATGCCGACGCCCATCTCGATCTCGCCTTCGCCCAACTGGAAACCCGGTTTGCCGGCGGCGGGCACCGTGCAGGGAGTCAAGGCCATGCCCATGGAACGGCCGTTTCCGTTCACCTTGCGGCCGAGCGCCGCCACGCGGCCGAGATCGTCGCCGCGGGCCGCTGCCGCACCGCAGATCTTTTCCGCCAGTACGGTCGTCCCCGTGCCGCGACGGCCCGCTGTGTACAGGCTGTCTTGAACCGCGACGTCGTCGTTGATAATGACCGCCTCCACCTGGATGCCGCCGGCCTGGCAAAGTTCGGCGGCCATTTCGAAGTTCATGACGTCGCCGGTGTAGTTCTTGACGATGTAGAGGACGCCGGCTCCGCCATGGACGGCGTGGGTCGCCGCTTCCATTTGGTCGGGACTGGGGGAAGTGAAGACCTGGCCGGGACAGGCGGCGTCGAGCATACCTTTACCCACAAATCCCCCGTGCAGGGGTTCGTGACCGCTGCCGCCGCCCGAAACGATGCCGACTTTGCCGGCGGCGGGGGCGTCCGCGCGGACCACGTACACCGGATCGAAGTGAACCTTGAGGATGTCGGAGTGGGCTTCGGCGAACCCAGCCAGCGATTCCCGCATCGCATCCTGCGGGTCGTTGATCAGTTTCTTCATGTGCGCTCCACCAAAATGACCATGATTTATATCACCGTGAATCGTCAGAGCCGGCTTCCCACATCGCCCACCTCGATCCGCTCCCTTACGCAATCGCTGCGAAGATCTCCTGCGCCGCCGCCGACGTTCGCGTCGTCAGCTTCATCGATTCCGCACTGAAGTAGGCGGAGATCGAAGCGGCCGCCCGCAGGATGCGGGCAAGACGCTTATCGTTTCAACGAGTCTGAAAGGAGCAGGGCTAGAGGGAGCGCGTTCGTGGATCATGGTCGAGGAACACGGTCTCGGCGGCAAGTGCTTCGAAGCACAAATTCACGGTTCGCATCTCCGCCCGAGTGCGGTGCACCATGCCAGCGGGAACTGTAGCTGCTTGCCAGCGCTCCAAGGTCAGTGAACGTCCATCTGCCAACTCGATAATCAAGCGTCCCTCGACAACCAGAAACAGCTCGTCCGAGTGTGGGTGGTGGTGCCACGGGTATTCACCAGTCATGACCGCGAGGCGTAAACATTCGCTATTGACTCGGTTGAGCACTATATTGCCGTACTCACTCCCGATGTGATTGGCGTCTTCCGTCACGTCGATGACGCTCAGCGGCGGATGCCGGACCGGTTCACGAACGTAGCTGTTAGCGTCCATTCCTCATATCCCAGCAACGCAGTCCCACCACGTGAGACCCCACCGCCCGGCGGGCGCCTTGCGTTGTCGTGGGTCAGTCCTGTTGTGTTATACATTCTGCACCGTTGTCGTTATCGTTGTCGAGGTGATCAATGAAGACACACCCTATATGTTGGGTGGTGGCGGCGGCGCTGCTATCCGCCGTTCCCCTGCTCGCGCAGGCACCCGCTGGTTCGCAGGCACCCGCTGGTTCGCAGGCACCCGCTGGCTCGCAGGCACCCGCTGGCTCACAGGCACCCCCTGGCGGCGGCGCTCGTCCGTCACTCCGGCCCAAGGCCATCGACGCGCCGGATATTCCGTTCGAGGTGGTGCCCAACTTCATGAAGATGCCTGCCAACGTGTATATGGGCGAAGGCATCGGCGTCGCCACTAACTCGAAGGGGCATATCTTCGTCAACACCTGCGCCCAGCAAACGCGCCTGTTCGAGTTCGACGAGAACGGCAACTACGTGCGGGAGATTGGGAAGGACCTCTATGGCTTCGTGTATTGCCATGGCGTGCGCGTCGATGCCGAGGACAACATCTGGGTGATCGACGAGGGCTCGAACTCGATCATCAAGTTCAACCCCGAAGGGCGCGTGACCATGGTCCTGGGCCGCCGGATTCAGTTCCCCTTCAATGGCATGGAGCCCCCCTTGGAGGCGCTCGATCCGGCTCCGCCCTATATCTTCAATCGCCCGACCGATGTCGGCTTTGACGCCGAGGGCAACATCTTCGTGGCCGACGGCTACGTGAATTCACGCATCGTCAAGTACGACAAGAACGGCCGCTTCATCAAGGAGGTCGGCCATCGCGGATCCGGACCCGGCGAGTTCACCCTGCTGCATTCCCTGGCCGTCGATGCCAAGGGAGATGTCTACGGGGGAAGCCGCCGCGACCAGCGCATTGTGGTGTTCGACAACGACCTGAATTACAAGACGACGTACGACCACGTCGGCGCTCCCTGGTCCATGTGCATCAGCAGCGGCCCGCACCAGTATCTCTACAGCTCCAACTCCAACCCTGACTCCAACGACTCCGAGATACACAAGGTCACCGGCCAGGTCTTCAAGATGGAGCTGGACGGGACCGTCGTTGGCAAATTCGGTGTCCCCGGCAAAGAGCAGGGACAGTTCAGCACGGTGCACGGAATAGATTGCCGCAACGAAAACGAGATTCTGGTCACTGAAATCGTCGAATGGCGCTTGCAGAAACTCCTCCTGCACCCCACCGCCAGTAAAGGGGGCAACGAATGACATCCTCACGTCTCGCAGCCACATGCCTCGCAGCGACGGCGCTGTTGGCCGGCTCGCGTTTCTCGGGCTCGCTTTTCGCCCAGGCCCAGCCGCGCGAAATCTCGTTCGATTCCGCCGGTAGTTTTCTGAGCCTGCCGGCCGATATCCATCTGGGTGAAGTGGCCGGCGTGGCCACCACCTCCAAGGGCAACCTGCTGGTCTACAACCAGGGCGGCGGCTCTAACGCCACCGTTGGCGCATCGCGCACTTATATCAGCGGCGGCGCGCGCCTCTTCGAATTCGATAAGTCCGGAAAGTTCGTGCGCGAGATCGGTGGCTCCGTCCCCAACAATCGCCCCTACAACTTCCTGTTTGCGCAGGGCGTCAGGGTCGATCCGCAGGACAACATCTGGGTCGTGGACCGCGCCTCCAGGATGGTCGTCAAGTTCGACCCATCCGGCCGCGTCCTCCTCACCTTGGGCCGCAGGCCCGAGGCGATCGGCGAAGTCGGCAGCAGCGCAGCCAGCGGAGTTTACGGCCGCGGTTCCGGACCTGCCGGCTCTGGTGTCCCCGGCGACAATTTCAACCAGCCCACCGACGTGGCCTGGGACGCCGAGGGCAACATCTTCGTATCCGACGGCTACAGTAACGCCCGCGTCGCCAAATTCACCCCGAACGGGCGGTTCATCAAGTCGTGGGGCGCGACGGGAGCCGGACCCGGGCAGTTCAATAGTCCCCACTCCATCGCCGTCGATGCCCGCGGCAACGTCTACGTCGCCGATATGGGCAATCAGCGCATTCAGGTGTTCGACAACGACTGCACGTTCAAGACCGAGATCAAGAACGTGGGCGCGCCCCGTGCCATCTGCATCTCGCCCGGCGCGCACCAGTATCTCTACAGCTCCAACTCCAATCCGACCGAGGATCCCTTCCTCAACGGCGAGATTTACAAGATGGAGCTGGACGGCACGGTGCTCGGCCGTTTCGGTCACGCCGGCAAGCAGTTCAAAGAGTTCGGCATGGTGAATGAGATCGATTGCCGCGATCCCAACACCTTGTACGTCGCCGAGCTCATGAACTGGCGAGTGCAAAAGCTCACGCTGCATCCGGAGCCGGCGAGCCAAGCAACACAGGAACGGCGTTGACCCTGGCGGTAGTGGGTCAGCGATGGAACTGACCCACTACCGTCCTGACGTGATGAACGCCACCCTGCGCTGACGAGCGTCGTCTGGCACGCCCCTCCCGTCCTCTAGTCCTCAACCGTCCTTATGAATCCGATTCTCGCGGAACTGCTCGGCACGGCGCTCCTGATCCTCTTCGGCGACGGCGTGGTCGCCAACGTCGTCCTCTCGCGATCGAAGGGGCAGAACAGCGGCTGGATTGTCATCGCCGCCGGCTGGGCGTGCGGCGTCACGATCGCGGTCTACGCCGTCAACGCCTTGAGCGGGGCGCACCTGAACCCCGCCGTCACGATTGCGCTCGCGACGATCGGGAAGTTCGACTGGTCGCGCGTGCCCGCGTACGTGCTCGCGCAGACGGCCGGCGCGCTGCTCGGAGGCGTTCTCGTGTGGCTGACCTATCTGCCGCATTGGCCGCTGACCGACGACAAGGCCGCGAAGCTGGCGGCCTTCTGCACCGGACCCGCCGTTCGCCGCTCGTGGGCCAACCTGCTGAGCGAGGCGATTGCGACCGCCGCGCTCGTGCTCGGCCTGCTCAGCGTGCTCACGCCGAAGAATCTGATTCCAAATTCCGGATTCGAGACCGCGTTCGCGCCGCTCCTCGTCGGCGTCATTGTCTTCGGGATCGGCTTGTCGCTCGGCGGATCGACCGGCTATGCGATCAACCCCGCGCGGGATCTCGGCCCTCGCCTGGCGCACGCGCTGCTGCCGATTCCGGGTAAGGGGACGTCCGACTGGGGCTACGCGTGGGTGCCGGTGGTGGGGCCGATCCTCGGCGGCGTCCTCGGCGCGTGGGCCTATGTCGCGCTGTGGACGGCGTAAGCTAGAGCGTCTCGAGATTCTTGCGCAGCCGGTCGGCGACGGCCCACACCTGGCGCGATTGCTCCGCGGTGATCGTCACGCCGAGGTTCGCCACGAGCGCGCCCTGACGGGCATCGCGCGCACCGCAGACCACGCCCGTGAGGCCGGGCGTCGCCAGCAGCACGCCGACGCAGAGCTGGGCGCAGCTCAGGCCGCCGCTCCGCGCGATGGCCTGAAGCTCCTCGACAGCGTCGAGGTGCCGCTGAAATCGCGGGCCCGAGTAATCCTTGTGGGCGCCGCGCGCGTCGTCCGCGCCGAAGGTCTTGTCGCGCGACCACGTGCCGAACAACATGCCGCGGAAGAGCGGCGAGTACGAGATCGCGCCGACGTCGTGCGCGGCGCACCACGGCAGGACGTCCTCGGCCGTGGCCGGCCGCAGAATGCTAAACGGCGGCTGGTCCGAGTGCAGCGGCACGCCGGTCGCCATCCACTCGTCGAGCTGGGCGACCGAGAAGTTCGACACGCCTATTGCGCGAATCTTGCCCGTCGCCAGCAGCTCCGCGCACGCGCCGGCAGTTTCGGCGATCGGCTGCGGCACGGGCCAGTGCAGCTGGTAGAGATCGATCCGATCGACGCCGAGCCGGCGCAGGCTCGCCTCACACTCCTCGACGACTTCACCCGCGCCCGCGGATTTCACCGGCACGTCGACGTTCACGCCGAGGCCGAATTTCGTGAACACGAGCGGCCGGCCTGACGCGGGCAGGCCCTTCAGCGCGCGGCCGACGACCTCCTCAGAGTGTCCCGCCCCGTAAATCGGCGCCGTGTCGACCCAGTTGATGCCGTGATCCATCGCCGCGTGGATCGCGCCGATGCTCGCCTCGTCATCCTGCGGTCCCCACTGTCGCCCGCCGATCGCCCACGTCCCGAGGCCGATCGTCGTGATCTCGACGTCGGTCTTGCCCAGGCGCCGTTTAATCACTCGTCCCTCCTACACACAACACACGTTTGGCCCAAACGACCTTGGCCGGGCCAGGTACGGTCCGACGACCTCAAGCGTACTGCAGGTTCGATGCTCCCGAGGCTGGGTGTTAGGGACGGAATTCGCAACTGGCTGCTCACCGCCGCGTAACGATGACGGGACACCAACTCCCCGCGCTCGAACTACTTATGCCTCAGACGTCGATGCCGCCTGTCCCAAATCTGTATACAAGTTTCGGACAGACGAAATGGCAGGCGAACCCCTGCTATTGACCTGTTTCCGCGAACTGCGCCTGCGCTGAGCGGTTGAGCAACAATGAGCGCTCGAACCACGCGACATCCCAGTACTTGTCGAACTTCCGGCCCACCGTATGGAAGACACCCACGGGTCGAAAGCCAAATCTCTCGTGCAGCGAAATCGACGCCTCGTTCGGGAGGCTCACGCCGGCGACGATCGTATGGACGTCCTCCCGCTCGAGCGCGGTGAACAGGGCTGTGTAAAGCGCCGTCCCGCATCCGCGTCCACGAGCGTCCGGATGGCAGTACACGCTGACTTCAACCGTTGAGTTGTACGCGGGCTTCGGACGCCACCGGCTGCTGCTTGCGTAATCCCACGCACGTGCCGCGCTCATCGGTTGTTACGAGTAGCCGATGCGGCCCTGATTTGGCGTGATCATCGAACCAGCGTCGCCTCGACTATCTTGCGATTGCGCCAGTTCCGCGTAATACGACGCAGTTCCACGATCCACGTGAGCGACACGCTCTCGGAGCGAGATAGCCGTTCGTCAACAATGGCTATGGGGTTCGACGCCCCGACGAACTCGACGTAGACATGATCGTCCGACACCTTCGCATGGATTGTCGGGGCCGACTCTCCCTTGGCGTCGGGAACCATCCCAAGAACCAGCGCAAGAGCCGCGAGACCTGGCGTGAAGGTGCCGAAAAGCGTGCGGAGCATGAGCGGAGTGTGCCATATAGGGGCTCATCCGCATGACGCATCTGCGCGAACGCACCGCTTTTCGAAGCGACTCCAGGCGCCAGCGCCCGTGCCTCGTCAGGAGCACTCGCCTGACGGAAGTCACCGCACGCTCCAAAAACACGCCAGCTCTCGTCCGCCTAGCAGCGCCCACTGTGACCTGTGCCGCGTCGATTAGGATTGACCGGACCACCGTCGCACGAACCGGGAGCAGCGAAGCCGGCGCGAGCCCGGCCATTCAAGCGTAGCTTCTACCGCTCGACGTCGAGAATCGACCGCGCGCTCCGACTTACCCATGAACGCGCGTTCAATGGCGGACGCGCACGAATGAGGAGCACACACCGTGAAATACCTGCTGATGATGCATGTCCCCGGCCGGGGTCCCTACCCGCCGATGTCCACCTGGCCCAAGAAGGACCTCGGCGCGCACCTCGAGTTCCTGCGCCAGTTCAACCGTAAGCTCAGCGCCGCAGGAGAACTCGTCGGAATCGAGGCGCTCACCGCACCCGATCAGGCGAAATTGATCCGCGCCGGCAAGGATGGCGCACCCATGACCGACGGCGTCTTCCCCGAGGCCAAGGAGTTCCTGGCCGGCTACTGGATCGTTGACGTCGACAGTCCTGAACGCGCGTATCAGCTCGCGGCCGAAGCGTCCGCGGCGCCTGGACCCGGCGGTGTTCCGCTCAACATGGCCATCGAAGTGCGCGAAGTCATGAGCGGCCCATCCAAAGAC
>JBOGIN010000004.1:0-4684 GCA_050742275.1 Vicinamibacteraceae bacterium | reverse complement strand
ACGATTCGTCGCAGGAGAACCAACAGGGTGGGTCAAATACTCCGGCGCCCCGTCTCTTCCTCAGGCACCGGTCGGATGGGTCAACTATCCGGTGGTGGGTGGGTCAAATGCTGACCGGGGGTCGCAGTACATGGAGGCGAGCCTCTGGCCGGCGGGCGTCCGTGGCGTCATCTCGCACCAATCGGCCCTGGCGCTCCGCGAGCTCTCGGACGTGAGCCCGCCGGCGATTCACATCACGGTGCCCAACGAGTTCCGCATCCGGCGAGACGTGCCTGCCCACCTCGCCGTGCATCACGCCGAGCTCAGGGACGACGAGGTGACGCTCTTCGAAGGTATTCCGTGCACGAGCGTTGCCCGAACGATCGAGGACTGCCATCGCGCTCACCTGGGACCCGCCCTCCTCCGCCAGGCGCTGCAGGACGCGGAACGAGAGGGCTTCTTGAGCCCCGCCGAGGCAACCGATCTCAGGAAGCGAGTCCTCGCGGCACAGGTGTGAGCAGCAAATGAGTCGGCGTCGGAAGCCGCATCCTCGGCACGTGTGCTCACGCAGTGGTGGATGCGTACGCTCGCGAGCGAGGATTACCTCGGAAGCGGGTCCGAGACGGGATCTCCTACATGATCCTCGGAGGCCAGCTCGAACGCGGGAGCTCGCTCGCCAAGGGACCGCGGTTCACGATCAAGGGAGCCGTCGCGCTCGAGATGCGCCTCCCCCTGAAGGCAAGGGCCACCAGGGACATCGATCTCGTTGTGGACGATCTCGATGACGGAACCGCCTGTCGACGACGCGACGCCGAACGAGCGATTCAGAGACCTCGTCGATCTTCTGCTCATGCGCGAGCTCACAAGTGATCTGAGGGGAGTGCGGGCAGCCTGCGTGGACGTGTTTACCGTGCGTGCGAAACACCAATGGCCGCCAGTGCTCGATCCGCCTGCGGGCTGGGACGAGCCGTTCGCATCGCTCGCGGACGAGGTCAAGCTTCCCGTGCATAGCCTCGAAAACGCCGTACGAGAGCGCAATCATTCATCGAAGACATCGAGAGGGCCGAGGTGCCTCGCGTCTACGTCTAGCATGAGTGAGTACGTCCGGCTCGAACGACTGGCCGGCCTGCCGGTTCTCTTGGACCTGCCGCTCGTGCCGGAGGAGAACGCGCGCGCTACGCGGCGCCTACGACCTGGGCGATCTGGAGGTCCGGCTCCTCGAGCAGGACGCGTGCTGATGGCGCAGGCGGCGAACCCGGCCCGCACTGCGCATGAAGTACCAGGGCGAGCACACGGTCGTGATCGATGCGCCGCAGTCGATCAAGCTGGTGTTCGAGCTGGCGGGAGATCGCGCGAGCGCGTTCACGCTGCACCAAGGCGAAGCGGTCATCCGAGCGCCGCGCGTCGAGGGAACGCTCTGAGCGCTGCGTCGGAGCGTCACCCTCCTCGGCCGGTCGCGACCCTGAGCGCTAGTTCAGAGCTCATCGCCGGGCTCCGGCTGGCGATCCCGTACCTTCTTGAGCGCCCTTTCGAACTTCTTGCGATTCCCGCGCTTCGCGCGGTCCTCCAAGTACTCCAGCGTCATGAGCGCGGACAACTTCTCGGCCACGCCGTCGCCACCAAGCTGCTCACTTTCCTCGTTTAGGATGCAAGCGGAACCAAACGGTAAACGTGATCGGCGATCTTCGACGCGCGCCGAAGGTCGCCCGACCGAAGTGCTCGGCGAACGTCGTCCAGCTTGGTCGCGCCGTCCACCGAAAGGACGGGAGACCACGCGCCTGCGTCATTGAGCAACCGAACGCTTACTTCTGCGATGAGGTCACCTTCACGTATGAGCTTCGTGGTGGATTTCATCGTTGCCGCCTCCGTCGGAACGTCTCATCTCACCGGTCCGGATCCGGCCGATACGCCGCGTGCGAGCGTTGTGCTCATGCTGCCGTCGTCATGCAAGCGTCAGGCGACGATATCGCGTCCAGGGCGTCAATGATGCGCTTCAGTACGTTGGTTGTGACACTGCATGACGCGGTCTCGCACCAATGCGTCGATCTCGGAGTCTGAGAGGCCCGGATGCCGACGTCGGATTCCCGCTCGCAACAGCTCACGCCCGAACGCCGCCAGCTCGAACGCCTTTCGGAGCCGCTGCTCCGGCCCCATCGATCGCAAGACCTCGATGTATAGCTTGTGGTTGGGTTGCGGTTTCAGCATCTGCTGTCTCCCATGTCCGATAGCCGGCGGCCTGTCCAACGTCGACAGGCTCCTGAGGCAACCTCAAAGCTAATTGGACCAGCCGAGCGACGCGACGGTGCCGCGTGAAGCGGAGTTGGACACGGTCCAGAAGCACGCGGACGACTTCACGCCGGGCGAGCGCTTCGTCCCGCGCCGGACGGCAGGCGCCAGACGAGGTGCTCAGTTCCACTCACGCCGACGCGGTGCCACTTGGCGTCCGAGCCGAGAACGAGATCGCAACCGGCGTCGCCCCTCGCGGTGAGCAGCAGCAGGTAGTTCTTGTCGAGGTCGCGGACCACCTCGTACGAGCGCGTGCGGTGGTTCTTGATCTTGTGCGCCTCGTCCACGATCACCAGGTCCCAGTGCCGCTTCAGGATCTCGTCGGCATGCCTCCGGTTCATGGCCGGGTGATACGAGACGATGCCGCGCGACGTTTTCCGCCACTCGGAGGGCTTCAGGGGTGTCGTGAACTTCTCGAGGAACTTCGTCTCCAGCTCCGCCTGCCACTGGCCCACGAGTGAGGCCGGCGCGATGACGAGGACACTGCGGGCGAGGCCACGCACGGACAGCTCCTTGAAGACCAGCCCCGCCTCGATGGTCTTGCCGAGTCCGACCTCATCGGCCAGGATCGCCCGTCCCCGCATCGGCGGCCGCAGCACGCGCAGCGCCACATCCGTCTGGTGGGGCAGCTCCTCGATCCGGTTCTGCTCCAGCGCGACGAGCCGGTCGAAGCCGGGCGTGAGCGCGATCTCCTCCGCGGCGCGACGCAGCCGAAACCACTCTTCGGCGCACGGCTCCGCCGTGAGCAGCGCTTCGAGCTGTGCGCGCGCCGCCGGGCTGAACGTCCAGCGGGCAGTGGTCCTCACGGAAGTTTCACCTGTGCCAGAGGCCCTCGTTCGCCGGACGTGACCTTAGCGGACGCCGGTGCGGAGCTCGTCCATGAGATCGGCGAACTTCGACCAGCGAATCCTCTGTGGCTTTCTTGCTCCGCGCTTCCAGATCATCGATCCCGCGCCGAGAGTGAGCGTTCCGAGCTTGCTGCCGTCTGCGTAGACGAGCAACTCGAGCGATATACGAGCGCGAGTCATATCGCGAATCTTTACCTTCGCATCCACCTGGTGTTTCTGCCTTTGTCGGGCCTTGCGGGGGAGCGGAGCCGTGTCTTCACCTCGTCGTGGCGGTCTGATCGGGTGTGAGTGGACAAGCTACTACAGTGTCCGGCGAACCGTGTCACGAATGCCGCTGCGTGCTACGGCGACATCAGGCATTGACTTCGTCAGTGTAAACGTCTTCTTCAGAAGCTTTGCGGATTGCTTCGTCCAAACGAGTAAGTAAGTCCTCCAGCGACTCGCCACGCCGCCGAACGAGCATCGCGAGGGCGTTGTGGCCATCAGCGGCTGTTGCGACGCATCCAATGCGGATGAGGCGACCGACAGTAATATCGCCGTCGTACCGTACCAGGGCGTCAATATGCGGCCATCGGGTGGCCGCCTCCTTCCGTCGAGGCATTATGATTCCACGAATGCGCTGCGGTCGATTTCAAACCTTGGCGGACCTCCGTCCTGTCAGTTACGGCCGTCAGCTACCGGCCGCATCGTCGGCCCCGAACGAACTGCCAGGATCAGGGCGGTCCCAGATCGAACGCCGGGAGTACCTGCGCGGCCACGGAGCCCGGTCTTCGGGCGGTTCAATACTGAAAAATGCTGGCCCGTGGTGCGCACGAAATGGCTCGCGCCGTGCTCCGATCCTGCGGGTTTCCGCCGGCAGCGGTGGGAGCTGCCGCGACCAAGATAGCTATGCGGACCGAGGATGTCACGTTCTTTCTGGGCCATTGATGGACACTGCGATGCCTGCTCGACCCAAGGGCCAGCGGGGCAACGGAATTGCCTGGTCGAGATGGCGCAGAACGGCCCTATGAAGAAGCCTCTTGAAAACCGAGCCGCTCCAGAGCTCGAATGACTTTGCGCGGTTTGAGGACCGGTGGGTCACCCAGATTCAAGCGACCCGTATCTCCGCGGTTCCGACGAACTCGCTTGCCTTGGCCGGCTCGCCGTCCTCGAGAAGCATGGCGAGGACCTCACGCAAGTTGGCATGCAGCTCGTCGAGCGTATCGGCCTGGGAATGGGCGCCAGGGAATGCGGGCACATGCCCTACGAACAAACCGGTTTCCGCGTCTCGTTCGATGACCGCTGTGTACGCATGCATCACTTACTCCTTGCTCGAGCACGCCTTATCTGGCCGGGCTGTGGCCCATCCGGTAGACCCTTTTTCTCTGCGCACGTCAGAGGGGCGAGCGGGTCGCGCCAGACGCGAAGTGTAGCGTGTGGCGCCGAGCTCCTGGACGAAGTCCACGCCCGAGCGCAGAATATCCGAACCGGTACGAGGCACGGGAGACTGACAGGAGAAGCGCCCGTGGAGATTACGAGCATCGAGGCATTCTTGCCATACTACGAGAACATTCGGGCTCGGACCGAGCGCG
>JBOGIN010000003.1:0-5040 GCA_050742275.1 Vicinamibacteraceae bacterium | reverse complement strand
GCATCGCGATCGCCAGGGCCTGACCCGTGCACGAGAACCACTGCTGGCACCGGGCCCGGCCCGATGGGCACGGTCAGCGTAGCTGGCAGTGCCCATTGCCCCGTGCCGACGGTGACCTCCGACTCCTTATAGGCGGCGGGACTCGCATAGGCCGGTGGTGCGTACGTGACGGCCTGCACCGCCGGGCGGAGGAACAGCCCTCCGACCAGATTCGCGGGGTTCACGGTGACTTGCACGTCGAACGTCGCACGTTCGAACGCGCACGTGACGACGACGACGGAGAGCACGCCGCGTGGCACGACCGACGTGGCGACCTGACGCTGGAACGGGCCGGCCTGCGCGGTGAGGCCATTCCAGGTCGCACTCAGCCGATCGACGGGCATCGCGGCCTTCATCTGAGGCGTGAACGACTCGAAGGCCTGGGCGAACTGACCGCCCGCCATCAGGTCGACGAACGCGCGGGCGCGCGCTTCCGGGCTCCCGGCCGCTCCCTGCGCCCGCACGGCCTGCGGACCGACGGTGAATGCGACGACGCCCGCGACCAGGACACCCCGCACCAGAGATGCGATAGTTCGGCGAATCGACATCCGCATGAGACTTTCCACTTGAATGTCATCGGGCCAGAGTCAAGTGTGCTTCGATAGGGGGACTCCCGACTAGGACATCCGGGCACGCCCCCGGTGCCACAGACCGCGGTTAGTCTAAGGCTCGCACCCACACACCATGCCGTTGCACGCGTATCGGTGAATAAGGCCGGCATGGTAACACGCTCAGCCCGGCGTCTGACGCAGTGTGGACCTACTGTCTCTTCTCTCCCATAGGCACTGCCCTTGTTGACCTGCCAAGGGTCGACCGGTCAGGATGCGTGATCTCACGGAAATAGCGCCCTGGCAGATTGGCTTGCCGTTACAACGCCTCCCCCAACGGTCTAAATCACCTTCTCAAGGGGATCTGAGATGACCGAGACGCGCTTCCAGTGCGTGCGCTCGTCACTTCCAAGACGGTGCCAGGCCCGAAGGATGGCAGTTCTCAAGAGCGGTGAGCCACCGTCAAAACCAGGCCTCGTCGACAAAACATGCTGTCGTGTGCCCGAAGCAGACAGTGCGAGTGCCGCGTAACGCTTCACCACCTCCGAGTTCGCGTGGTCGTAGAGGTCGCGAATCGTGGCCGCATGGTTCCAGCGGTCTGACGACGCGAAAACAGAGAGCAGCCACATCGCGACGTACTCTGGCGTCCCTTTGAGCTTCAACGGCTTGAGTAGTTCTCGACCGATCTTCTTGCATTCGGCGGCAGACAGATCGTCGAGATTGTCGATAAAACGCGCGATGCTGTCGACTATCGGAAACAGGTCAACTAAGCGTGTCAGCACAAGATCGACAAGGGCCTTTTTATTGTCCGTTGGGATCGACGGAGAGCGCGCTACTGTGCCAATCAAGAACTCCGCCAGCTGGAAATCGACGCCGGCTTCCCCACCTATCGCTTCATCGAGCATCTCGCGCAGGTTGAGAGCCTCGATCTCCCGCAACTGCTCTGGGCTGAGTTCTACGGCTGACTCGTCACCGTATAGGGACCACACTGTCGACCACGTCTCCTGCAGCGAGGCGGACCGATCCTGCAGCCGCTCTTGGTACGTCCTCGAGATTCCTTCTAGGAATGATGCCTTTCTCAGGATCTTTGTCTTCGATGGCTGCAACGTAAGCCCATGATGTTCGTACAGCCACTCCCCGAGCGCGAAGAGGGCTTGTTGCGCTTCCGATTCGGAGCGACAGAAAAAGGTGTAGTCGTCCATCCAACGGACGAAGTCATAGCCCGCGTCCAGCATTGCGGCGTCTACATCGATCAGAACGGCCTCGGAGAGAACGCTGGAGGCAAGTGGACCGATAGGGATGCCGTAACTATCACCGCGAGAGAACGCGAGAAGCAGCTTCTTAACCAAGACACGAGCGACGTCCGTTACGCGTGGTGACCGCGCGACACTACGAATGATGTTCTCCAGCCGGTGTTGGTAAATCCTCGGGAAGAAATCGGCGATGTCCGTGACAGCGACAATACGGCATCTAGACCGTGAAGCGCGATCTCTTTGCGTTGCTCGCAGCCACGCGTGCGCCTCAGTGCTGGACTCGTAGAGTCGCGTCGTCAAGGACGGCGTAGCACGATGAGAGAAAAGGCGCTTGTCGCCACGTGGCACGCGCGCAGCTTCAATATCGTCTCGTGCGATCAGCGTGAGACCTGTGTAGATGATGAGATCGTAGGGATGCAGCAGCGCAACAGGTCGGAGGTTGATTCGTGACTTGGGCGCAAAGGTGCGCAGCGGCGGACGAGGCTGGTAGATGTCAAGGTCGAAAGATGCTAGGTGCGCGCGTATTGCCGACCAGTTGGCAAGAACGTCGGTCCATTCCAGCGGACTGGGAAAATAGACGCTGTAAGTGTGGTGCTTTATTGCTTCGACGGCGTTGTCCAGTTCATCTAGCGTGAGGTTGAACATGCTACGTGAGTGGCGTGCCCCGCTTCTGCAAACGTCGAAGCGCCGGTCAACAGGCCGTCGAAGAACGACCATCTTGCTCGCAGCTGAACTGCTCCGCGTCCTGCGGGCAAGCCATCATGGCGGCCGCGAAACCCTGCGGTGAGGCGCTCGCTTCCTTAGTGTGGCGACGGCTCAGTTTAGCAGAGTGTGCGTTTCGAGAGGGCTTTCCCTCACAAAGCGATGGACAGGCATAACTTCCTCGCTGCTCCCACTGGAACGACCTGCTCGTTCCCAGGACTCGGGTTCTCTCCCAAGCACCCAAGCTTCCGTCACTAACGAGTGGTCGCCAGTGCCGAGGGATCTCGGGTCCAGCGAAACCCCCAAGATAGGTAAGAAAATAGGACTGGCCGGTCTGATCTGTTACCTATGTTCCCGGTCCGCACCGACGATTTCTCTTGGCTCAGCTGTTCCGTCCCATATCTACATCTCCTGAGAGAGCAGTCCGGCGACTGGTTCGCGACCATATCGCCTGGCCCGCCGAAGTTTGTCACGCAACTCGCGCTCATTCCAGGGTGGTTGACATTGCGTATTCCAGTCGGCCATCACTGCCAGCGTCGCATCGTCGTCGAGTGCGAAGCCACGAACAAGGCGGCAACACACGCGAAACGTGCGGAGGTCACCGTGCTCGCCGGCGATGGCGGGCGGTACTCGTGCCAAGTAGCGCCGCGCCCGCTCGATGGGGCTCATCGCTGACGTTCGTCCGTGCGCAGCCGATGGAGAAGGTTCAAGGGCCTTACGTGATCGCGTGGGCGCAGGAAAGTCCAATGGTGTGAAGGTGCGGTCTACGTCGCGGTAATCGATCGTGACGAGATATGGTCTCGCGTACTTGTAATTGTTGAAGCCTACCAAGCGGGTCATCTGTGATGGCGGCGTTGCAGCCCGATCGGTGTCGAGCTCAGTCGCGAGATGCTTCTGAAGGAGTTCGACATGATCGGTGCTGAAATCGGTGCCGCGCCAGAGGACGTGGACTCGGTTCGGGGACGAGTGCAGGACGTACGACGGCTCAGGAAGGTCCGAGCGCGACCGCACGCGCGCCAGGACGCCAGGGCCATCGTGGTCCACTTCTAGGAACACGTGTCGAACCGCGCCGATGGCTTCCCGTGTGCGCGACCCGCGGCCCGCCGCGACCGCGTTGACGCTCACATAGACGTTGAAGCGGCGCGCATTCTTGAATCGCAGCCAGGCCTGAAACCGCGGGTCCATGACCCAAGACACGGGGCCGACCCGCTGCGAGACCCGGCCGGTGTCGTACGACTTCAAGAAGATTGCGACCCAATCATCCGGCTGAAAGGCAGTACGCAGGAAGCGAAGCGGCGCTTCGCGGTCGATCCTTGGCATAGCACCCTCTGCCCGTCACTCCTTGGTCAGGACGAGGCTTCCAGTGAAGGTCATCTGGTCGCAGTCCGTCCCCGTGAAGTCAGCCTCGATGCGGGTCGTCCTAGCAGTGCCCACACTCCCGAACGTGCCGCGACAGCCGCGTGGAGAGGGATAGTCGCCTAGCGTGCTGATCTGTGCAGGCGGCATATTGCTCGGCGACAGTGCCGTCGAGGCCGTCGTCTTCATCGCGAGCCACGGGTGCGTGGAGCGAATCGTTGCGTGGAAGGTCTGCTGGTTGGTCTGCGGAACGACGCCGAAGGTCCAGGTCATGGACCCGTTGGTTGGCGGCGGCGCGTCGGGGTCACCAGGATTGACCTGGATGGCGACGGTCCCACGCCATGTTCCGACGAGGAAGGACGTTGGCGCGGCCGGCGACGTCGGACTCTCATCCCGGCCGCAGCCAGCAAACAACGTGAGCACGAGTACAAACCGTGGCGTGTCGGATCCAGCGGTGAGCGAAGGTCACGGGAGTGCTCCTTCCACGGCCGCGTGCGGCACAGACCAGAGTTGGTCGAGCGCGAAACGATCGAGCCGTGCATCGTAGCCCCGGACGGCGACGACCTCCGTCACGACACGGCGGCCCTCCAGGCGTCGGAGCTGGACGACGAGGTGAACAGCCAACGCGATGGCCTCTCGGGTGCTGGCGTGGGGCAAGCCGACGTTAGCCGTCAGGACACAGTGCGCAAGTCGCGTGAGCGCTTGCTCAGCACTATTCGCATGTATCGTGGTCAGGCTTCCGAGGTGGCCGGTATTCAGGGCCTGGAGCAGGTCGAAGGCCTCGGCGCCCCGCACTTCCCCCACCAGGATTCGGTCGGGGCGGTGACGAAGGGTGGCGCGAACGAGGTCCGCGATGGTGACCGGCGGAAGCGGTACCTCCTGACCCAACGGCGCCTGCGCGCGACGGGCTTCAAAGCGCACGAGGTTCGGCTTGTCGAGAGCGATCTCGGAGGTTTCCTCAATGAGCACGATCCGGTCATCCGAGGGGATCAAGGCGGCGAGCGCGTTGAGCAGCGTTGTCTTCCCACTGCCGGTCCCGCCTGAGATGAGCAGGTTGTGCTGCGCCGCCACAGCCGCGCGCAGCATCCGGGCGAGCTCCTCGCTCAGGGTGCCCACGCCGACGAGCGCGTCCAGGTCGTAGC
>JBOGIN010000002.1:0-8774 GCA_050742275.1 Vicinamibacteraceae bacterium | reverse complement strand
ACGCGCGAGCAACCCAAGAGGGACAGCGCCGGCTCCCGTGATCGTGGCGCGCTGCCATGTCCCGGTGAGCCGGTCGAGCGTGAGCAGCCCGTCAGCCAGGCGCGCCTCGAGGCCAAGGTTGGCCACTGGGGGTAGGTCTCGATAGGCCACGCTCGCATCGATGAGTGAGAGCGTCCCAGCGAGGCGCGGCGCGCGCAGCGTGCCAGTCGCGATCGCATCGAGTTGGACCGATCCAGCAAGGCTCAAGGGCGCTGTCGAGAACAGCTTCACGACGGCCGCGATGTCTGCCGCCCGTGCGTCGAGGTTGACGTGAAGCTTCTCGGCAGGCGGAAGCGCACCAGCCTCCGCTTGTTGCGTCTTCAGGCCGAACGCCCCGTCGGCGGTCAGACGACTGGATCCAGTGACCAGCTCGAGGCCTTCCACGGCAAGGCCGCTCGATGAGTAGCGCACGGTTGCCGGAGCGGCGAGCGCGAACGGCCTGTCGCCGAGCATCACGCTCGTTTCCCTGAGTGTGACGCTGCCCACCGTGGTGGCGAGATCGTCGAGGTGTCCGTTGGCTCGAGCGTCCAGGGAGAGACGCCCGGTGACCGGTGGCAGGCGGCCGGGCAGGAAGGGTGACAGCCGCTCGACGTCGAGCCCCTCGACACGCGCCGTCAGCTCGAACGGCTTCCGCTCGTCCACGGGTTGAACGGCGTGGATCTCGGTCGCAAATGAGGGGGCCCGGGCATCGATCACGGCACGCTGCCCGTCAGCACCGACCGTCGCCTCGATCGGGCCGAGCGTCGCGCCCCGCCAGGTGAAATCCGAAAGGGTCAGGCGGGCGGTGCCGGAGGGACGCCTCAGCGTGCCTGCCCCCCGGGCTTCGAAGCTCAGGCGCCCTTGTACGGGAGCGGCCGCGGCGCCTGACGCATTCGCCAGCGGATCGACACGCAGGTCGCGGCCGCGGGCGTCCAGCTCGTAACGGCCAGTCGACCACGCGTACCGCCCGGTGGCTTCCAGGACGCCGGTCGGATCTTGTGTCGCCGTCAGCCGCTCGATACGCACGGCGTCGTGGGTAACCCGAAGCTGCGCGTTGAGTGAGTCCACCCGCTGGCCGCTCGCGCGGAGGTTGCTCGATGTGACGGCGGCGTCGAGCACGGGACGATGCATCGTTCCCGCGAGCTTGCCGGTCATCTTCAGGGCGCCGGTAGGACGCTCGTCGGGAGGCGTTGCTGGAAGGAGCGCCGCGACCTGCGGCACGTCGGCTTGAAGGAAGCCCGTGACCCGACCGGTTTCGAACGAGACACTCGCCCGCCCATCGAGCCGACCTTCCTTCGATGCCAGTCGCAAGCTCGCAACGGTCGCTCGGGTCATCGTTGCCGTCCCGTGGGCATCGAGCTGACCAGTGCCAAGGCGGGAAGACTCGAGGTCACGAGAGGTGAGCTTCCAGCTCGTGCGAGGCTGCCGCAGGGAGCCGGCGAGATCGACGTTGGCATCCAAGCTTCCGCCGATGCGCTCGCCGGCGGGGAGCGCGACGCCGGCGACATCCAGCAACCGCGCAACGTCCGCCGCGTGCAGCGCGAGACCGCCGGAGAGCGAGCCGTCCCGGGATTCCGCTGTGGCGCCTGGCTCGGGACGCGATGTCACGTTCCACAGCTCGCCGCCCACGCGGCCACGGAGGGTCAGCCCCTCCGCCGAAAGGTCCGGCGCAAGCAACCATCGCCGTTTCGCCACCGTTAGCGCCAGCGTGCCACCAATGGGCACGTGCCGCACTGCCGGGCCACGCGTTCCTGTCGGCGTCAGCGTCGCGCGCACCGAGACCGCCCACCGCGTCCAGTCGAGCGCTGGACCGTCCACTCGCACGGTGCCTGCCGCGCGCGTCGCCGGACGGACCGGTAACGGGCCGGCAACGGACGAGAGAACCCTGCCGACATCGAGGCCGCGCCAGGTCGACTCGAGCGCTGATCGCACGCTCCGATCCAGACCAACGGTGCCGCGCAGATTGAGCTCACCGTCACCGACGGTTGCACGCAGCTGTTCGACGATGAGGCGTGTCGGGTCGATTGACGCGCGGCTCTGCAGGTGGATTCGCTCGAGGTCGGCGTAGGCAAGGGAGTCGCTCGAGAGATCGACATCGATGCGCGGCGCGGCCAGCTCGCCCCTCACGATGCCACGCGCATGCACGACACCTCGCACCGGCCGGGCAGACGCGGTCTGGGTGCGGGCATCCCGCGTCTCTTGGCCGGGGAGGAGCGTCGTGAGCTCGGTCACGTCTGCCTTCACCCGGTATCGCAGGTCCAAGGCCGGTTCGGACGTAAACAGCCGCAACGCGCCGCGTCCCTCGATCCGGCTTCGTGCGGTCGTGAGCGCTAGCGGCTCGAGCTGGAGCCCTTCGCTCGTCAGGCGCAATGCGCCTTTCACTCGGGCTTCGAGTGGCCGGCCGCCGGTCTCGGCGCGAAGATTCGCTGCGAGGTCTGCCGCGCCTGGCGTCTCGCGCGACACCAGCGACAGACCGCTCAGATCGAGCGTCGTGCCGAGCGATCGGTCTGTGAAGCGAAACGTGATGTCGCGCAGGGTCAAGCGCCCCGGATCGATTGCAGGCGACGTACTGGCCCCCCGCTCACCTGCCGGCGGCTCCGGAAGGTTCCAGCGGCCGTCGTGCCCGCGCTCGAGAACAATGGCCGCATGGTCCGCGGAGAGCGACTGCAGGCGCGCCACGCCGGCGATGATCGCCCACGGAAGATCCACCTGGACACGCCGCGCGGTGAAGAAGGCCGGGGCGTTCCGGCGAGCCGCAGCAGCAAGGCGGACATCGGTCAGCTCGATAGTCAGCGTCAACAGGTTGTAATCGAGCCGCCCGATGCGCGCGTCGATCCCGTACTGTCGCTGGAGCGTGGCCGTCGCCCAGTCGGCCACGCGTCCGCGGACTGGGGGCGTGCGCAGCAGCGCCACCATGACGGCCAAGACCAGCAGGAGCCCGGCGGCGGCGACGAGTCCAATTCGGAGCAATCGGGCAGGATTGACCACAGCGATCCTGCTGTCATGTTAGCCTGCGACATGTCTTCCAGCTCGCAAAATGGGGACAACCCCCCATTCCGACATGTGGAAAAATGGGGGCTGTCCCCGTGTTCTTGCTCTGGCTAGAATGTGCCCATGTCGTCGGCACGCTCCATTCAAAGCCTCGGCGCCCGGAGGCCCCATGCGAAACGTTGCTCTAGCCGGTGCCTTGCTTACGATGTCCTTCTCACACCTCTCAGCGCAGGAACCAAAGCTCCTTCCCTATCCAGAGACGAAGGAAACGAACGTCACCGATGATTACTTCGGGACGAAGGTGCCCGATCCATATCGCTGGCTCGAGGATGACAACAGCGCCGAGACCGGAGCCTGGGTCGAGGCGCAGAACAAGGTCACGTTCGCGTATCTCGAAGGGATCCCCGAGCGCGAGGCGCTTCGCAAGCGTTTGACCGAGCTCTGGAACTACGAGCGCTATGGCGCTCCGGCCAAGCATGGCCCCTGGTACATCTTTTCGCACAACACAGGGTTGCAGAATCAGGCGGTGATCTTCAGGACGAAGAGCCTCTCTGCGAAGCCAGAGGTGCTGATCGACCCCAATGCGCTCTCGCCGGATGGCACGGTGGCGCTCGGCGCGCTGTCGTTCACGGACGACGGGAGATTCGCGGCGTACGCGCTCCAGTCGAGCGGGTCTGACTGGAGGGAATGGCGCGTACGGGACGTCGCCACGGGCAAGGACCTTCCCGATGTCGTCAAGTGGTCGAAGTTCGTGGGAGCGGCCTGGCTCCAGGACGGGTCTGGGTTCTTCTACGGTGGATACGCCGAGCCGAAGAGCGATGAGGCGCTCACCGGCGTCAACAAGAACCAGAAGCTGTACTTCCACAGGATCGGGACGACACAGGATCGGGATGAGTTGATCTACGAGCGCCCTGACGAGCCGGATTGGATGTTCTCCGCGGAGGTCACCGAGGATGGCCGTTGGCTCGTGATCTATCAGAACGAGGGCACTGACCCTCGGAACCGTGTCTTCGTCCGGGATTTGCGCCAGCCAGACTCGAAGATCGAGCCCTTCCTGGATCGGTTCGATGCGTCTTACGCCGTGGTGGGCAACGACGGCGACCGCTTCTACGTCCTCACCGACAACGGGGCACCACGTAGGCGTCTCGTCGCCATCGAGAGAGGCGCTCTGGATTCGTCGTCATGGAAGACCCTCATCCCGGAAGCGTCGAATCGGGACGTCCTGGATGGCGTGACCATGGTGAACGATCGCTTTGTCGGCATCTGGATGACCGATGCCCACAATGTGCTGCGGATCTATGACCTCAGCGGCCGAGCGGAAGGCGAGGTCCCGTTGCCTGCGATCGGGGCGATCAACCGGTTCACCGGCAAGCGTCAGCATACTGAAGGATTCTTCGCGTTCGAGTCGTTCACGCGCCCGGCCACCATCTTCCGTTACGACTTCGCGGCGCAACGAAGCGAAGTGTTCAAGGAACCGAAGATCGCGTTCGATCCTTCCGATTACGAGACGACGCAGGTCTTCTACCAATCGAAGGATGGAACGAAGATTCCGATGTTCATCACGTCACGAAAGGGCACGAAGCGCGACGGGCAGACGCCGACGCTGCTGTATGGATACGGGGGGTTCGAGATATCGCTGACGCCGGCGTTCTCGATCTCCAACATCGCGTGGCTGGAACGTGGGGGCGCCTACGCGGTGCCAAACCTCCGTGGCGGTGGCGAGTACGGTAAGGAATGGCACGACGCCGGACGGTTGGAGAACAAGCAGAACGTCTTCGACGACTTCATCGCCGCAGCCGAATATCTCATTCGCGAGAAGCACACGTCATCGTCCAAGCTCGCGATCGCCGGCGGGAGCAACGGCGGGCTCTTGGTCGGAGCGTGCATGACGCAGCGCCCGGATCTCTTCGCTGCCACCCTGCCAGCGGTGGGTGTGATGGACATGCTGCGCTTCGACAAGTTCACGGTTGGATGGGCATGGCGATCGGACTACGGCAGCTCAGCGACCAGAGAGGGCTTCGAGACGTTGATCAAGTACTCGCCGCTCCACAACATCGAGCCGGGCACGGCATATCCAGCCACGCTCATCACGACGGCCGATCACGATGACCGCGTCGTGCCGGCGCACAGCTTCAAGTTCGCGGCCACGCTGCAGGCGGCGCAAGCGGGCGAGGCACCCGTCCTGATTCGGATTGAAACGAAGGCTGGGCATGGCGCCGGCAAGCCCACGAGTAAGCTGATCGACGAAGCCACCGACCGGCTCGCGTTTCTCGTGCAGACGCTTCAAGATGCGCGGCCGACGAGCGCTCCATGAACGCACAGCAATCATGAAGCTCGCCCGCGGCAGGCGGAAACGGAGGGGCTGTCCCCGTTTCACGATTCTGGTAAAACGGGGGCTGTCCCCGTTTTCAGGGCCTGGCGCGCGAGGGCTTGCACGGCGAGCACCATGGAGCGAAGCCCGAGACCTTTGCCCATCGAGATGTTCTCGCGAAAGATCGCCTCGACAATCTCGGGGTCGACGCGGACCACGTCTTCCGGCGGGGAGCCAGATAGCGCCTGATCGAGGATGGTCGCAAGCGCTTTGGCAGAGACGCCGCTCGGGCTTTCGACCGCGAAGTAGAACTTCAGCGTCCCCTCGGGCTGAAGGCGCGCCCACACATACGCGTCGGACTCGCACTGCGGAACCTGGTTCTCCCGAGCGAACGGTCTGATGGCAACCTCCGGCGGCACCTCGGTGAACTTGTCCGCAAAGCTGAGCAGCACCTCCGCGCGATCCGCGGCGTCTGGAAACATCGCGAGCGTCTCGAGCATCTCACCCAACTTGCCAGGCTGCGTCGCCATCGGTTCGCGACCCTCCATCCCCTTATGACGCGCCACCCCCCCACGCGGTCACGGCTTCTGGATGGGCACGCCCACCAGATTGCCCCATTCGGTCCAACTGCCGTCGTAGTTGCGAATGTTTTGGAAGCCCAACAGAAACTTCAGCGCGAACCAGGTGTGGCTGCTCCGCTCACCAATGCGGCAATAGGCAATCGTGTCCACCTTCGGATCGAGGCCTTGATCCTTCAGATAGATCTGCCGGAGCTCGTCGGCCGTCTTGAACGTGCCGTCCTCCGGATTGACCGCGCGCGCCCACGGAACGTTCTTGGCGCCCGGAATGTGCCCGCCGCGCAAGGCGCCCTCGTTCGGGTACTCCGGCATGTGAAGCCGCTCGCCACGGTACTCCTCCGGGCTCCGCACGTCCACGAGCTGACCGGCGCTCGCTTCGAGGAACTTGCGCACATGGTCACGAAACACGCGATGTGGGGCGTCGTCGCGCGCGGTGACCTTGTAGGCGGCCGCCGGCGGCGCCGCCACATCACGCGTGCGCGGACGGCCTTCCTTCTCCCATTTGAGGCGTCCTCCGTCCATCACGCGCGCGTTCGTGTGGCCGAAGAGCTGAAAGACCCAGAACGCGTAACAGGCCCACCAGTTGTTCCGGTCGCCGTAGAAGACGACAGTCGTGTCCGGCGTAATGCCGTTGCGCGACATCAACTGCTCGAAATCCTCGGCCGTGATGTAGTCGCGCCGAATCTGGTCGTTGAGATCCTTGGTCCAGTCGATATGCACCGCTCCAGGAATGTGTCCGGAAGCATAAAGGAGCGTATCTTCGTTCGACTCGACCAGTCGAAGGTTTGGATCGTTCAGGTGCTCTGCGACCCAGTCGGTCGGCACGAGGACGTCCGGCTGCGTGTATCCCCGATCTTCAATCTTCATGAATGTCACTCCGAAAGAACCGTTGAGAATCGCAAGAACGTGCACTACAGGCGTTGCGACTCAGGGGAGGGCCACCGGACATCTTATCAGGGAGGCGTGGAAGCGGTGAAACATCTATGTCAAACTTCCGTGCGATGGTCCTGATCGTGATGGGTGTCACCGCGTCTGGCAAGACCACCGTGGGTCAGCAACTGGCCGAGGCGCTCGGCTGGCCGTTCTACGATGGCGATGACTTCCACCCAGACGAGAATGTCGACAAGATGCGCCGCGGCGTGCCGCTCACTGACGGGGACCGGACGCCATGGCTCCATCGTCTCCACACGCTGATTCGTGACACGCTGGCCCGCGACGGACATGCGGTCATCGCGTGCTCCGCGCTCCGCGAATCGTACCGTGCCAGGCTTCACGGAGGGCTCACCGACGTGCGGTTCGTCTACCTCAAGGTCAGCCGTCACGTCCTGCAGCGACGGATCGACGCGCGGCGCGACCATTTCATGCCGCCGTCGCTCCTCGACAGCCAATTGCGCACGCTCGAAGAGCCGGCCGAATCCCTCTGGGTCGACGGCGCTCAACCCCCGGACGCCATCGTCCAGGACATACGCCGCCGGCTGCAGCTGGACGAGCCTCGCTCGGCCTGAGAAAAGAGAAAATGGGGGGCTGTCCCCATTTCACGAGCCGCTTCACAGTCGCGCGTGGCGGAGGCGTAGCGCGTTGACGATCACCGAGACCGAGCTCAGCGTCATGGCCGCGCCGGCCCAAATGGGCGCAATGAGCGTACCGGTCAACGGATAGAGCACACCGGCAGCGACCGGGACGCCAACCGCGTTGTAGACGAACGCGAGGAAGAGATTCTGCTTGATGGTGCGGAGCGTCGCGTGGCTGAGCCGCCGTGCCCGCGCAATGCCGCGAAGATCGCCTTTCACCAGCGTCACGCCCGCGCTCTCGATGGCCACGTCCGTGCCCGCGCCCATGGCCAAGCCAACGTCTGCGGCGGCAAGCGCAGGCGCGTCATTGACACCGTCGCCCGCCATGGCCACCCGGCGCCCCTGCGCCTGGAGCGCGCGCACCACCTCCTGCTTCTCCGCCGGAAGCACCTCCGCATGCACGCGCGAGATCTTCAGCGTCCGCGCGACACCCTCCGCCGTCGCCCGGTTGTCGCCGGTCACCAACACAATGTCGACGCCCTCTTCTCGCAGTGCCTCCAGTGCCTCCGGCGTCGTCTCTTTGATGGGATCCATCACCGCGAGCAGCCCCGCCAGCCGGCCATCCACCGCGACGAACACGACGGTCTGCTCCTTCGACCGCAGCTCGTCTGCCGCGGCCGTCTCGGCCGACGTGCTGACGCCGTGGCTATCGAGAAATCCCCGGTTGCCCACCAATACCTCGCGTCCCTCCGCCGTGGCCCGCACACCGCCGCCGGTCGTCGACGCGAATGCGTTCGCAGCAGGCAGCGCCACACCCCGCTGCCGAGCGGTGGCAACGATCGCGTGACCAATGGGATGCTCGCTCCCCTGTTCCGCGGCCGCAGCGAGCCGCAACAGCTCCGTATCCTCGAATGGTGGATGCGCCCTCAGCTCGACCAACGCCGGCTTCCCCTCGGTGAGCGTGCCGGTCTTGTCGACGACCAGCGTGTCCACGCGGGCGAGCGTCTCGAGCGCCTCCGCATCACGAATCAGCACGCCGGCGGTTGCGCCGCGCCCCGTCCCCACCATCACCGCCATGGGCGTCGCCAGCCCAAGAGCGCAGGGGCACGCAATGATGAGGACCGCGACCGCGCTCGTCAGCGCATACAACAACCGTGGCTCCGGTCCCCAAAGGGCCCACGCCACGAAGCTCAGTCCGGCGACCGCCACGACCGCCGGCACGAAGGCTGCCGCCACGCGATCGACGAGACGCTGGATCGGTGCGCGGCTGCGCTGCGCTTCACTCACGAGACGCAAGATTTGCGCCAGTAGCGTCGACTCGCCGACGCGCTCCGCTTTCATCAGAACGCTGCCCGTGCCGTTGAT
>JBOGIN010000001.1:0-4629 GCA_050742275.1 Vicinamibacteraceae bacterium | reverse complement strand
GCTCTGGAGACGGTCTGTGTCTCTACGGCAGGCGGGATCCCACCGACCTCTGGTCTTTCGAGGACAGGGCGCGCGCGCTCGCCTTCGCGCCTCCGACCGATGTCGACATCGCCGCGGCTCACGAGATGGTGTTGGGACGTTCCCTGTCGAGACTGGTTGGCGACCGGCTGGGCTCGAAGCGCCTGCACTGGGGCCAGTTGTCGGTCGAGGACGTGCGCGTGCTCGAAGCGGGCAACGGCCAGGTCGCGCTGACCTTCAGCGGGGTGCTCGGCGATTCCGGAATGGCCACGCACACAGGACTCTTATGGGGACTGCACGAGCCATCCCGCTCACGCGTGCTTCGTGACGCCGCCGCTTACCGTACAGCGCTCGAAAGCAGGGAAGTGCTGCGTGTCGCGCCGACGCTCTCGGTGGGTGCCTCATCTCACTGCATGGGCGGCGCATTCGCCTTCGACAACCGCTCGCTGCTCCCTCCCTTCATGCCAGTACGGCGCAACGAGGATGGCGTCTTCGGCGCCGTTCTGAGCGCGTGCCGAGACGACGCTGTCTTCGCTCATTTGCCGCTGGCCCTCCTGCACAACGCAGCCCCGCGCGCCTCCCGCCTTCGTGTCGAGTCGCCGTTTGCACGCCGGCAGCTCAGCGATGTTCTGATGTTCGCCATCCTCGCTCACCGACGCTCGCCCGGTCGACACTCGTGCTCGAAGAGGCTGCACCAGCTCGGGGCGCACCTCCAAGAGGTTGGAACGCTGCCGCTGAACGAGCTCGAGAAGCTCCTGCGTGTGCAGCTCGCCGCGCAGGCAAGTCTGTTCTTCGCCGCGCTCGACTGGGTACGGCGCCAATACGGAGCGCAGCCTGGGCACTGCGCCGCGGATATCACGGCCTGCGCGCGAGAGGCCCGCGAAGCGCTCCAGCATCCCGACGCGATCGTTCCATTCGACCTGACCTCTGGCGGCCGGAGCAGAAGCGACGTGCTGAGGATCACGCGCGACCTCATCAAAGGGTTTGGCGAGCTCCTGTGTGCATGGCCTCACATCGTCTCGACAGCACGTGAGCTCAGGCGAGGCGGAGCTCGACTCTCGCAGCCGCTGGGCTCCAGGACTCGTATCTGAGCCCTGGACGCTTCGAAGCGTGAATGCGGAAGGAGCCTTTACGTGCATCCGATGCCGTTCGCTTGTTTCCTGTTTCCCGAATCCCGAATCCCGAATCCTGAATCCTGAATCCTGAATCCTGATCCTGGCTGATAACATGGGGCCGTGCAGCCCAGCGAGGCAATCGCGGACCGTTACCCACTGTGGACGCGGGCGGCGCTTGCCACCTGCCTCCTGCTCGTCAATGCGGGCGCCTCTTTCGCGCAGCTACCCTCCGAGCCAGTCACGCTCTTCGATGGCCGCCTCGTCATGAGCGGCGAGCTGCGGTTTACCATTGCGCCGCTGGACGAGGGCTATTTCAACGCGTCGGACTACAATCACAACCTGCTCCGCCTCTTGACGATCGGGCTCCTGGCAGAAGGCCGCGTGAGCGACCGGATCTCCGTGCTGGCAAACGTCGAGGATCGGACGGCCGTTGGCAGGCTCGAAGGCGGGGGCGACCGACACGTGCTGCTGCCCTACGCGCTCTTCGTGCGGATCCGCCCGTGGACGGACCTTGCGCTCGACATCGACGCCGGCCGGATTCCTCGGGTCTTCGGCGCGTTTGCCACCGGCGACTACGCCGCGTCGAACCCGTTGATAGGGCGGCCGTTGGCGTATCACTACCTTCTCGCGTTGCGTGACGACGCGCTGCCCGGCTCGACGACGGACCTCTTCTCGAACCAGGGCCGTGGATGGCGTGTGAGGTACCCAATTGGTGACGCGCGTCCAGGCGCCGGCGTGCCGGTGGTGGCGAGCACACGGCTCGATACAGGCGTCCAGATGCGATGGCGGTCGCGCTGGCTCGACATGCGCGCGGCGCTCACGCGCGGTACGCTCTCGCATCCGCTCGCGCGCGACAACAACGACGGGAATCAGCTTGCGGGGCGCGTCGCGGTCATGCCAACGCCGGCGCTCATCCTCGGTCTCTCTGCCGCCCGCGGAACGTTCGTTGACGATGCGGCGATCGAGAGCCTGCCGGCGGAGATCAGACAGGAGACCTTTGCGCAGCGCGCGCTCGGGCTCGATGCCGAATGGTCCTGGTCGCGCTTCCTCTTCCGCACCGAGACCATCGTCAGCTCCTGGGATCTGCCAGCCGTCGCCGCGCCTCGAATCGACCGTCCGTTACGGGCGCTGTCCGTCATGGGCGAGGGACGGGTGAAGATCACGCCGCGTGTCTACGCGGCGGCACGCGTCGACGGCCTCAGGTTCTCGAACGTGGCGGACGGCGCCGGACTGTTCCGTCCTTGGGAGGCGGAGATCACGCGGCTGGAGGTGGGTGGCGGTTTTCGGCTGCGCCGCAACGCTACCATTAAGCTGGTGTATCAGCACAACTGGCGCGACACGCCGCGGCTCGACCGCGCTCGATTCGTGGCGATGGAGCTCTCCTATTGGTTCTGAGCCGCTCTCTGCTCGCCGTGGCGCTCATGGGTGTCCTGCCGGGCATCAGCTTGGCCAATGGTGTGATCCGCGGACGGGTGACCTCGCCGCCGCGCGATCCCGTCGCGCACCGGCCCAGCCTCATGCAGCCGCCGGTCCACGCACCAGACGGGGACTCGAGGCCGGTCAGCGTCGTCTACTTGGAGCGGGCGCCGCGTGGCGCGTTCGAGGACAACGAGCAGCGCCGCTACCGGATGGATCAGCGCGGCGAGCGTTTCGTGCCACATGTGCTCGCGATTCGCACCGGATCGCTCGTCCACTTCCCCAACAGCGACCCGTTCTTTCACAACGTCTTTTCACTCTCGCGCACCAGGAGCTTCGACCTGGGACGCTATGCGCGAGGGCGGTCGCGCGCGGTTCGCTTCGATCGGCCCGGCATCGTGAGGGTGTTTTGCGACATCCACTCTCACATGAGCGCGTTCATCCTCGTCTTTGCGCATCGATATTTCGCACTGACAGACGAGGAGGGCAACTACCGCATCGAGAACGTCCCGCCCGGCACGTACTCGCTCGCCGTCTGGCACGAGACGCTCCCGACAGCGACGCGAACGGTTACGGTGCCCGAGGGCGGCAACGTTGCCGTTGACTTCACGCTCGTCGAGAAGGCCACCGAGCACCAACGGGCCTCGCCGGAGGGGCCGGTGTCGCCAAAACAAGGTGAACGCGGACTCCTCTCGCCGAAGCGGAGCGAAGGCGGATGACGCGATTTCTCTCCTCGCTCAGCAACCGCATCTTTCTGGCGAGCGCCGTCCTGGCGCTGATGGCTATCGGTGCGGCGATGCTCGTGGTCAACGCGGTAGTGACGGCCCAGGCCGAGGCGGAGCTGGAGCGTGGCTTGCAGGAAGCCGCGACGCTCGTGGATGGGTACCACCGTGAGCACTTCAGCGCTCTGAATCGCGACGCCCGCCTGATCGCCGACCTGCCGAAGCTCAAAGCGGCCGTGGACACGAACGATCCGCCCACGGTGATGCCCATTGTCGAAGCGTATCCACAGCAGCTCGGCGCCGATCTGTTCGTCGTGACGAATAGCGCCGGCACGCCCTTGGCCGCGATAGGAGATCCCGGGGCCGGCGCCGAAGCGATTCGCGAGCTCCCTGCCGTCAAGGCAGCGCTCGCCGGTCGCATCAGCAGCTCCTTCTGGCCCCGACGAAACGGCGTTCTTCAGGTGGTCGTCTCGACGCCGATCTGGATCGAGCCCGTACCGGAGATTCTGGGGACACTGAGCGTAGGGTTCAGCCTCGATAGAGCGCTCGCCAAGCGGTTCAAGCAGCTGACGCAGGCAGACATCGTCATGGCGTCGCCGACTCGCGTGCATGCGACCACGTTGAACGCCACGCCGACCGAGCTGCTGGAGGCGCTCCGTCAATCCCGCAGACGTTCCGCGACGAGCTCCGTGGCTCGAGTGACCTTCAGAGGCGAGGAGTACGTCGCCGTGACCCGGGAGCTCAGGCTCAACCGGGCGTCCGCTACCGACGCGGATGGCGCGGAGCCGCTGGCGCTCGTCATGGTGCTCCGGTCGCGCACCGAGCAGCTGCGCCCCTTGCGCACGGTGCACACGGCGCTGGTGGTCACGGCGCTGCTCGCGGTGCTCGGTGCGACGTTGCTCAGCTACTTGGTGGCGCGGACGATCACGCGACCGCTGGCCGCGATTACGGCAACGATGCGCGACGTGGCGGCGACGGGTGATTTGAGCCGCGCGAGCTCGCCGCCTTCCAGCGGGTGGTGGGAAGACGAGGACGCCCGCTTGCTCGCGCGCACGTTCGAGTCGCTCGCTTCGTCGCTCGCGCGGTTCCAGCGCGAGGCGGCGCTGCGGGAGCGGCTCTCGACCCTTGGCCGGTTCTCGACCGTCCTGGCGCACGAGATCCGCAATCCGCTGATGATCATCAAGGCGTCCCTGCACACGCTGAAGCGCTCCGGCTCACTCCCGCAGGAAGGCAAAAGCTCATCAGTTCAAACAGAGTGGCGGCCTCGTCTCGCGGATATCGAGGAAGAGGTCAATCGTCTGGATCGGCTGGTAGGCGAGGTGCTGGATTACGCACGCCCCCTCCAGTTCAGCTACGAG